>CAVAPH010000001.1:0-74616 GCA_963590455.1 bacterium
CTCTGATTAACTAATTTCTACCGTGCAGGTGTCCAACTTGCACTTGCAATTTGCGAAATATTAAAAGATGCAGATATTTAGATGTTAAAAGTAATGTTAAAGCTATGATGGATTCAGGGCTTTACTCGTCGTATATAAAAAAGCAAAACAAAATTGCCGAAAAGCTCGAGGAGAAGAAGGCGGAAGCGGATATCCACAATAAAAGAGATCTTGAGGATTTTGTAAAGGCTAACGAGGACACCACCGAAGAATTACAAATATCTATGGACAAATCTTTACTGCAATCGAAAAAGGCTCAGACCAAAAGCAGACCCTCGCAAATTGTCAATAAGAGCTTATCTATGCTCATGGATATTGATACTCGAATTATTGACAAACTGTCAGATGCTGAAAAAGATAAGCTCAGCTCCCAACTTCATAAACTGACCGATGCGGTAAGTTTGATAGAGGAAGAGGTCGTACGTGATGACGGAGAAAGCAGTGAAGCGAAAAATAAGGATGAGGGCAGTAAAAGTGACAGCCCCGGCGAAAAAACGATAGCGCTTGCTACCGTCAATCGAGAATTTCCGTATGTTTTCTGTGCGAATCCTAAAATGACGATTTCAAACCTCAGTTTTTCACTTCTATTCGGAGCTTGCAAATACATGCCGTCTCAGCGGGATGAAGTGACATGCCTGATATATATTGTGGACGAAAACAATGAGATTATTTGTCCCATTCAGGAAGTAACCGTCCATACAGATAGCCAAATCAAGGTAAACTTCGCATTGAATTCCGGCGCATCGAGCAAAAAAGAGTGCTTTCTTATTATAAAAAACGCAGAAGATAAGGCAAACCAGGCGCAGAGCATGACTCGGCTCGAGATAAGCGTCTCTTTTGCCGTCGACTTTGATTTTTGAGCAGGTGTATTATGGATATATACAGCGCAAAACAGGATTTGCTAACAGAAATAAATAAACTTGCTCATAAATTTGAACTTTCCTCTACTGTTTCAGATGACTACTTCGAACCGGGAATGATGGAAAATCTCGATCAATACTATGGCTCATATGATGAAAATTCTAAAACAATCATTCTAAAGACAGAAGTCCGAGGGCTTAGATACGAAGGTAGAACACCACGACTGGAAAAGCTCGCTGTTGGTGATACGATCGTTATAATTCGAGAAGAAAACAACATATACAATTCAAACAATTTTATGGTGAATACTGTAGATGGCAAGTCGCTCGGAAATATGCCGGCTGAATTATGCAATGTCATTGC
This sequence comes from bacterium, assembly GCA_963590455.1. Lineage (GTDB taxonomy): Bacteria > Bacillota > Clostridia > Oscillospirales > Oscillospiraceae > Limivicinus. The sequence continues at coordinate 1,264 of CAVAPH010000001.1, forward strand.
ACCTTTGTATGACATGGGATATCTGACAATAGACGACACAACTGTAAGTTACCTTGAAAAAATCCAGGATAGAAGCAGATATGCCAAACAAGGAGTACTGTTCATTAAAATCACTCTTCACTTGAGAGAAATATAACAAAACTTATATATAATCACGCACGTCGCATAAGCTTACACCCCGCGAAAACGCATTCAGGCAGACCACAATATGCAGTCTGCCTGAAAGAGGTATGAAGTTTTTGAAATCCTGTTAATGTTATGCGGCTTCGTCTTCGGTCTCGTCGGCGTCGAAGATGTCTGCGGGCAGCTCGCCGGCGACGACGGGGACACAGTCGATGCCGACGACCTCGCCGAGCTCCATGTCAAAATAGCAGGTGTAACGCAGCCATTCGGTGATAAACTCGAAGGTGCACAGAGCTCCGTCAAGCTCCTCGCTCAGCAGATAGCAGTTCTCGGTGATTGCAAGGCTGTTCAGGACAGCTTCGAAAGCGGCATTGTCAGAAATGTATGTTTTATTCATAGTATAAATCTCCTTCCATGATTGTGACTTTATATTTTTTCATCTTAAGGCTGATGACCTGTCGGGATCTTTCTGCTTCCCCTCATCAGCATGGTCAAAGTATAACAGTCATTTTTAAGAAGATTATTAGAGCGAAAAAGATATAATTTTAACATAATGCGAACATTTTATTAAGAAAAGTGTAAGAAAGCCCGCTGCAACGTGTGTATTACGGCAGCGGGCAAAATTTATTAAATTATATTATCAGAAGCGCTCAAACATGTTCTTGAAGGCGGGAAAGCTGCGCTGGATCATCTCGGTCGGTACGCAGTAGCTGAGCCTGAAGAAGCCGGGGCAGCCGAAACCGTCACCCGGGACGACGAGCAGCCCTTCCTCACGCTTGGCGATGTCGGAGAACTCCAGCGCATTTCCGTTGGGGGCCTTGACGAAGAGATAAAAGGCACCGTCGGGCTTTGCACATTCGTAACCGATCTCACGCAGCCCTTCATAGAGCAGAGTCCTGTTCGTGTTGTACAGCTCAAGATCCGGCATGACGTCGGCGCAGCGGGCGAGCATGTGCTGAATAAGCGTGGGCGGGCAGATATGGCCGCAGATTCTCGCAGCACCGGCGACGGAGGCATATACCGCGGCGGAGTCATCGGCAAAGCCGGGGACATAGACATATCCGATGCGCTCACCCGGGAGAGAGAGCGACTTGGAGTAGGAATAGCAGACAATGGTGTTTTTATATATCTTCGGAATAAACGGGACGACCACGCCGCCGTATACGAGCTCACGGTACGGCTCATCGGAGATGATATAGATCGGGTGACCGAAATCCTTGCTCTTGCGGGTGAGAATTTCACCAAGATGCGCAATGGTCTCAGCAGTGTAAACGACGCCGGAGGGATTGTTCGGGGAGTTGATAATTATTGCCTGAGTGTTCTTTGTGATGAGAGACTCGACGCGGGAAAAATTAATCTGGAAGCTTGCAGTGTCCGCAGGCACTATGACGGCGCGCGCATTATTTGCGGTGACATAGGGCTTGTACTCGGAAAAATACGGCGCGACCAGCATTATCTCGCTCTCCGGAGATACTGCCAGAGCCTTTATTACAGAAATCACGGCGGGAGCTGCACCGCAGGTCAGGAAAAGCTCACTCGCCTTTGCACCCACGTCGAAGCGATTATTAAGATCAGCTGCGATGGCGGCCCTTGTCTCTTCAAAACCGGCAGCGGAGGAATAACCGTGGACTTTTCTTGTGTCAAGCTCATCGAGCACGGCTTTAATCGACTTATCGACAACCGCAGGAGCGGGAACGCTGGGATTGCCCAGAGAAAAATCAAAGATGTTCTCTTCACCGACAATCTTTGCCTTCTGCTGGCCGAATTCGGAAAGCTCTCTTATGGCATTCGGCGCTGTGCCAAGCTCATAACATTTCTCATTAACCATCTTTTCGGTCTCCTGATTTCGTATTTCGCGGCATTATGCGGCGGCATGAATACCGCTATGTATATTTTGTATATTATACGCGCATTATGATAGCATCACGCTTTGGCGACGTCAATATATGATGTTTCGAATACATCAGACTTGACAAACATTCTATGTTTTGTATAAATATGCAGCTTTTTTTGGCGCGGCAAATAGTTAATTATTGCCGTTATAACGAAGTCTTTTTGCAGTCAGATAACCCGTCCGGACAGCTTGAGAAGTACCAGTGTTGCGGCCAGCAGCACGAAGGGGAGAATGAGGGATACGGATCTGTATTTTTTGCTGCGCTGTATGGCATAGCTCATAATGAATATCGAGCCGAAGCACACGACGCAGCTGAGAACATGATGCGGGAAGCCGGTGATTGCCTCGCTGAGATAGTGCGCACCCATTACGGCTTCTATCGTGTTGCCGAGGCCTAAAATGACTGCGCCGAACAGGTTTTGCTTTTGGCAGAAGTAGGCGATAAAACCGCCGGGGAGTGTCAGCAGCGTTATGGGGAGCCAGATGCTTTTGTAATAATATAAGCCCAGCTCCGCAGTCAGATGCCCGCAGAGGACCTCGACCGCGTATATAATCGGCTGGCTTACCAGAAAGAACACGAAGCATTTGAGCATGGCGTCCCAGCTCTTATTGCAGTTCACCACGACGATGACGGCGAAGATTACCCACCACTCGTAGCTTATGCCGATATCCTGAAATGACGTATTGTCCAGCGCGGGAATTGACATTATAAGCCCCGTATAAACACCGGTCACGACCGCAAACAGTATAACGCGCAGCCAGCTCATTTTAAGATTTCCGAACAGACGTTTCATAATAGACCTCGAGATAAAGATAATAAGTAATAGCAATATAAATTTGCGCTGCAGAGTATAGCACAGGCGGAGAAGCTCTTCAAGCCGGAAAATGCAAAAAACGGGGAGAGACTGCACGGTGCAGCCTCTCCCGAAACTAATCAAATATTTTTATGCGGGGATGAAGCTCAGTCGCTCCACTTCCACTCGGAAACCTCAGGCAGGTCGACGCCGTATTCGGCGATGTACTGCTTGTGCTCAATGAGCTTGTCCTTCATCTGCTGAATCAGGTAGGATCCGCGATTGCCGAGCTGCGGCAGGTTGTAAACGGCGGACATGACCAGATTGAAGCGGTCAAGGCGGTTGAGAACACGCATATCAAAGGGTGTTGTGATGGTGCCCTCTTCGATGTAGCCGCGGACATGGATGTTCTTGTTGTGGCGCTTGTAGGTCAGCTCGTGGATAAGGCTCGGATAGCCGTGGAACGCGAATATGATGGGCTTATCCTTGGTGAAGATAGCGTCGTACTCGCTCTGAGAGAGTCCGTGCGGGTGCTGCTCATTGCTCTGCAGGCGCATGAGGTCAACGATGTTGACAACGCGGATGCGAAGCTCGGGGAATGCGTCGCGCAGTATGGTGACGGCGGCAAGAGTTTCAAGCGTCGGCGTGTCGCCGCAGCATGCCATGACAATGTCCGGCTCCTCGCCGCGGTCGGTGGATGCCCACTGCCAGATGCCGATGCCCTGAGTGCAGTGCTTTACGGCCTGCTCCATGGTCAGCCACTGGGGGCGCGGGTGCTTGGATGCGACGATTACGTTGACGTAGTTTCTCGAACGGATGCAGTGATCAAAGCAGCTGAGCAGGCAGTTTGCATCCGGCGGCAGATACAGGCGGACAACGTCTGCCTTCTTGTTGGCAACATGATCGAGGAAGCCGGGATCCTGATGCGTGAAGCCGTTGTGGTCCTGCTGCCACACGTTGGAGGCGAGCACGTAGTTGAGAGAGGCAATCTTCTGTCTCCAGGGCAGCTGATTGCAGACCTTGAGCCATTTTGCGTGCTGGGCAAACATGGAGTCGACAATGCGGATAAAGGCCTCGTAGCTGTTGAAGAAGCCGTGACGGCCGGTCAGCAGATAGCCCTCAAGCAGACCCTCGCAGACGTGCTCGGAGAGCATGGAGTCCATAACTCTGCCGTCGGGAGCGAGGTGATCGTCGGTGTCATAAACCTCGCCTGCCCATGCTCTGTCAGTCTCTTCAAAGACTGCGGAGAGGCGGTTGGAGGTTGTCTCATCAGGGCCGAAGGAGCGGAAGCTGCGCTCGTTCTCGTTGAGCTTATATATGTCGCGCACAAAGTTGCCGAGCACGGACATATCCTGCGCCTCGACGGCACCGGGGTAGGTGACATCCACGCCGAATTCGCGGAAATCGGGCATGCGCAGATCCTTGAGCAGGAGTCCGCCGTTTGCATGCGGGTTTGCGCCCATGCGGCGGTTGCCCTTCGGCGGGAAGTCGAGCAGCTCCTTCACGGGGACGCCGTTCTCGTCAAACAGCTCCTCAGGATGATAGGACTTCAGCCACTCTTCAAGCTGACGGATATGCTCGGGCGTATCGGGCTGAATGGGGACCTGATGTGCGCGCCAGTAGTTTTCAACCTTGAGACCGTCAACATATGCCGGACCGGTCCAGCCCTTGGGGCTGCGCAGCACGATCATAGGCCAGCGCGGGCGGTTGACATTGCCGTTCTCTCTTGCGTCCTTCTGGTAGGCAAGGATCTTTTCCACGCACTCATCAAGAGTGTCTGCCATGAGGCGGTGCATAACTGCAGGGTCATCACCCTCTACAAAATGGGGCTCCCAGCCGCAGCCGCGGAAGAAGTCCTCAAGCTCCTCATGAGAGATGCGGGCGAAGAGCGTGGGGTTTGCAATTTTATAACCGTTGAGATGCAGAATCGGGAGAACTGCACCGTCGGTCTTGGCGTTTATAAACTTGTTGAGATGCCATGAGGTCGCGAGCGGGCCGGTCTCAGCCTCACCGTCACCGACAACGCAGGCAACAATCAGATCAGGGTTATCCGTCACGGCGCCGAATGAGTGAGCCAGAGAGTAGCCGAGCTCACCGCCCTCGTTGATGGAGCCCGGAGTTTCGGGTGCCACGTGCGAAGGAATGCCGCCGGGGAATGAGAACTGCTTGAATAGCTTCTGCATGCCCTCTTTATCGCGGGAGATATTGGGGTAAACCTCCTGATAGCTGCCGTCGAGCCAGTCCTGCGCGACCATTGCGTTGCCGCCGTGGCCCGGGCCGGAGACGTAGATCATGTCGAGATCGTATTTCTTGATTGCACGGTTGAGATGCGTATAGATGAAGTTCTGGCCGGGAACAGTGCCCCAGTGGCCGACAATCTTTTTCTTCAGACAATCCTCGGTGAGCGGCTTTTGGAGGAGTGGGTTATCCAACAAGTACAGCTGGCATGCGGAGAGGTAGTTTGCGGCACGCCAGTAGGCGTCCATAACGGCAAGCTCCTGCTCAGTTGCCGGAGTGGTTTTTCTTTCGTCCATAGCTAAACCTCCTGATTAAATATATATCCTGGGTACGCTTTCATAATAGCAGGAAAATCAGTGATAATCAATTGACAGGATTGCAAAATGATTGCCGCGGCGAAAAACAAAAACGGGCAAAATTTATGCTTTTCGCCGAAATTGCAAGCCATTATATGTAACATATGCCGAAAAAAGCGGCACGCCCGGCCGAATACAAGCCGAACATGCCGCAAAACGGATTGAATTTTGAGAGAACTGGGAGAGAAAATATAAAAGCTGTTAAAGCTCGGGTCTGGCGGATTTTACGGCCCTCAGTATGGCCTTTTCCATGACCTCCGCCGCCAGAGTACCGGCAACGTTTATGTCGGCGTCCACGTTGCCGATGGATGCAGCGTATATGGTGTCGCCGTCTGCCATTGTGCCTACGGGGTTTATGCATCTTGCGTAGGCATTTCTTGCCATTGAGGCGATCTTGCTCATCTCGGCCTTTGTAAAGCCGGCATTGGTGACAATAGCGCCTATTGTAGTGTTGCCGGTGAACATATCGGTTTTCTTGCAGATTTTATAAAGCTCGGTGCGGGAATCGACAAGCTCACCCTCCGCATTTCTCAAGCCTGCGAGCTCGGCGCCGGTCTTGGGGTCGTACACATCGCCCAGCGCGTTGACAGCCACAACAGCCGCCATTTCAAGATCACCGAGTCTCAGCGCACAGATGCCGAGACCGGAGTTTGACGCGAAATCCATGCCGCATATCTTGCCCACGGTAGCGCCGCAGCCAGCGCCGTAATCGCCGCATTTCGGGTCGTTCTTCTCTGCATCGAGGCAGGCGGCATATCCCATTTTGGCATCGGGTCTGACATCAGCCCTGCCGTAGCAGAGATCGTATATGCATGAGCCGCACACCAGAGGAACCTTTGCAAAGCGCGTGTCATAGCCGATATCGCGCTCTTCAAAATAGTGCATGATTCCGGAGGCTGCCGCCAGACCGAAGGCGGAACCGCCCGCGAGCATGACAGCGTTTACCGGGGTATCCGCAGTTGTCGGATCTGCAAGATGAGTCTCTATTGCAGCGGGGCCGCCGCCGCTGACGTCAATGCCGACTCTGGCCTTTTTATCGAATATGAGCACGGTTACGCCGGTCTTTGCCTCCTCGTCCTGCGCGTTTCCGATGCGAAGACCCTCAATGTCCTGAATTTTTATTTCCTCTGCAAGCTCAATGGCATTCATGTTTTTAATGCTCCTGATTAAAAAATAATTATAAGCGGATTATAGCGCGAACGGCGCAAAAATACAATAGCGGGGGAAAGCGGACAAAAAAATTCGGGGCACACGAATGTACCCCGAAGAGAAGCTGTGATGATTATTTCTTGTTTTTCTTGTAGAGAATCCAAAGCCCCTTGAGCAGAAGATCGTTGTCGCAGATTATCTCATGGCGGCAGTACGGAGTGACAAATTTTGCGATGCCGCCCGTTGCGATGAGCTTGCACTTTTCACCGAGCTCCTGCTCCATGCGGTCGATCATACCGTCGATCATTCCCGCCGTGCCGAATACGGCGCCGGAGCGCATGCAGTCGACAGTGTTTTTGGAGATGCACTTTTTCGGAGCGGTTATGGATATGTCCGGCAGAAGACTTGTCCCGGAGGAGAGTGCTGCATACGAGAGCTTTACTCCCGGGAAAATCGCACCGCCGAGATAGCAGTTTTGCGCGTCGATGGCGACAATGGTGGTTGCGGTACCCATATCCATGACGATGCACGGAGTGCCGTAGCAGTTCATTGCGGCAACGCTGCCGACGACGAGATCAGCGGCGAGTGTGCCGGGGTCGTCTATCTTCACGTTCATGCCGGTCTTTATGCCGGGGCCGACCATCAGGCAGCTGCACCCGGTGACAAATTTTATCGCGCGCTGAAGCCGCCCTGTTACGGGAGGAACAACGGAGGAGAGTATTGCACCCTCAAATGTGCCGGGATCTACATTGTTTATCTCAAGAATGTCCTTGAGCTTTATTATATATTCATCAGCCGTCTGATATAAGTTGGTCTGTATGCGGGCTATGTTGAGTATTTCGCCGTTTTCTATGCAACCTAAAACTATGTTGGTGTTGCCGACGTCGACTGCAAGTATCATCAGTGTTTCCTGCCTTTGGTGTATTTAATGATCGCGGTGATGCCTGAGGACAAAATGATGTTGATTGCCAGCTCCACAAGGAAATTGATGCCGGTCAGACCGAAGATGATGTAATAGAGAACACCCTGACCGCTTGCCCAGCTCTCCAACGTGGAAGTGAAGAAAAGAAGCATACCGATGATGAAAAGCCCGGTGTTTGCAACGGGGCAGAGAATGCCGGCCACGAGGACTGCCAGCTTTTCATTGTGCTTTGCAATTGCCCTGTAGACAAGACCGGAGACCCAGCCTGCGCCCGTGCCCTTGAGCACGCACACCAGAACCAGTGCCACGGGACTTATGCCTAAAAGAAGCATCACCGTGCCGCCGTCCCATCCGGCGATACCCGTCAGCAGAACCACAACGCCGAACACGGTTCCCAGAATAGCACCGGCGGAAGGCCCGTAGAGTGCGGCACCGACAACGATGGGTGCAAGGGAGAGCGTGATGGTGAATGGACCGAAGCGGATAAATGTGCCGAGGACTGTCAGCACGGCGACGATTGCCGTGAGCATGCTCAACCCGGTAAGACGGCGGGTAGAAGCATCAGACTTGCTTTTGCTAAGATTTGCGCTCATATTAAATTTACCTCCTGCTGTCGCTCTTTCAAGAAGATGCGGCGCAGGTTCATAGTAATATGAGACTGTTCAAATGTCAATACATATTTTAAAGTTTGCCCCTCCTCGTGTATACGAAGAGGGGCAAAAAATCAGTTTGCCACATTGTGGTGCATCCCGGGTGATGTTATATCGAGCGCGCGGAAGCTGTAGCCGTTTTCTGTGCCCCATTTGAGCACGGATTCTACCGCGGCGACGCTGAATTCTTTAATGTCATGCTGCAGCACGACAGCACAGCGCTTCCCGCTGCAGCCGCTGATAATATTAGAGGCGACTTTATCTGAGCTGCTCGCTCCGCCGGCATCGTTGCTGTCGACATTCCAGTCAAAATAGTGATAGCCCATTGAGTTTATCCGGCTCACGAGGCGCGACATTATCCCGGAGTTAAAGCTGCTGACGGTGTTGGAGCTGCCGCCGGGGAAACGGCAGAGCTGAGTGTAGCTGCCGGTGAGGGAGTATATCATGTCCTCGGTTGCGGTGAAATCGTCAAAAAAGCTGTCCTCGCTCGAATATATGCTGCTGTAATTATGCGAATAGGTGTGCACACCGATTGCATGCCCCTCGTTGTAGGCGCGCGTAATGGAGCTGCGGTACTGCTCACGGTTGCCGGTGACAAAGAACGTGGCCTTTGCACCGTATTTCGCCAGTACGTCCAGCAGCGCATCTGTATACGGGCCGGGGCCGTCATCAAACGTGAGATATATTACTTTTTCATCCGGCGTGACCGTCTCAACGCCCGTGCTGCCGAACACAGTCACGTTTCGCTCTGCGCTCACAGTGTCGCCGAGTGAGTTCGTAATGCTGTAGGTGATGACATAGCTGCCCGGAGTATCTGAACGGAATGTGTCGCTTACCTTTACGTACGCGCCGTAGTCGTTGCCGTATTCGTCATACGCGGCGCAGCCGGGGTCTGCATAGTGCGGCCGTGCGCTTATTGTCACGCTGCTCTCGCCGAAGAGCTTTATTTCCGGTCTGCCGGAGGTGTAGCTGATCTGACGCGTGACCTCGGCGCGATTGCCGGAGCTGTCCGAAACCGAATATATTATGCTGTCTCCGCTCGTTTCGGTCTGCACCTCGGCGGTGAGATCTCCGTCATGCGCATCCTCGGCCCTGTAGCCCTCATCGATATAGCCCGTGAGCCAGCTGGGCTTATAATCCGGGTTTGAGCTGAGCGTTATAACGGGCGGCGTCGTGTCCACAACGTCAACAATGCGCTTTGTCGTGTATTCCTGGGAATTATACTGCACCGAGTACACAAGCGTGTAGCTGCCGAGATTGCCTGTGTCTACCTGTCCATCACAGCTGACCTTCAGCGGCCGCGGAAACGTAAACGATCCGATTGCCACGGCCTTCACACCGGGGTCTTTGAATTCCTCGCCGTACTCCGTCTGCATCTGTGCGTCGCCGCTTATATAGAAGCGTACATGCCGCTTGTCCGACAGGAAAAACGAGCCCACCGCGAGTATAAAGACGAACACCGCAACCGCGATTACCGCGGCATCAGCCGTTCGATTATATTTTAATAAGTTCAGGAGCTTTTTCATCGTCTGTCTGTGCCTCCGTTTTTGCGAACATAAGACGTCACGAGAGCCGAATTTGTTCTGCGTTGAACAGAGAAATGCGCGGGCGAATAACAGGCCCACGCATATTTTTATGTTTTATAAATTCAGAGCTTATCCGTAAGCTTGTTGACATGCGGCTTGAGCCAACCGCTGATGAGATGCAGAATCCATGCCGTAACGAATACCTCTGCGATGGTTATCACGGCCTCAAGCCATACGTTGCCGAGCTTTCCTATGATCGTCAGGCAGCCCTCGACAAATATCATGTGCACAAGATAGACATCGTACGAGAGCGTATCCGTCGTGTCGAAAATCTTCTTTGTCCAGTCCGGCCACTTTACGGAGCGGGTGAGTATAAAGAGCGTGAGGAAGACGCCAAGCCCGAAGGTCACAACGCCGTACTCAAAGAGAAATACGAAAAGATAATATACCGCGGTGGATACCTGCCCGCCGACACTGTCATAGTAATAAAACTTGTACCAGTAGGTCAGCACGGTCAGTGCCACGCCGACAACTGCGCTTATAAGCCACAGAAGACGCAGCTTTTTCTCATCCTTTATCTCCGGCAGGAAGAAGCCGATGACATAGCAGCTCAGCCAGTATGCCATGAAGTACGACTCATATGATTTGAGCAGCACCTCCATCGCGGCAATGAGCAGAATCACGCCGGCGAGCATGCAGTTTTTTGCGCGGAAGTATTTCTTCAGATCATAGAGCGCGGGCGTTACCATGTAGCAAAGCAGGCAATGGCAGACATACCACAGGTGATGCACACCCTGCCAGCCGCTTCTTGTCAGCAGCATTTTATATATATTGCTGCCCGTCAGATTCTCCGGCGCAACGAAGTAATAGACAGGGATTATCAGCAGAAATACGCACAGATAATAATCAAGCAGTATTTTTACAAAGTTTTTCAGAACAAAGCTCACGCGGGAGCCGGGCTCATCAAAGCTCTTGTGTGCGTAGAGATAGCCGCTGAGCAAAAGAAAAATCTGCACTGCGGTTGAGAGAAGATTTGCCGTTATCTCATGCCCCGCCTGCTGGAACATGTGGCAGGTGAGAAGAGAGAACATGGCAAGAAAGCGCATCAGGCTGAGAGAATAGTTTTTAACGCGCGGAGCACGCACTGCTCCGTCCGCAGCTTGCAGTGTACCCATTGGAGATCACGTCCGTTTCTGTATTCATGCATCAAATTTACCGTGATATTATAACAGCCGCCGCAGAAAAAAGCTATAGTTATATTTGAGCGAAAAAGCCCGCGCAAATCGCAATCAGCCGAGCAAGAGTGACATATTTTGCCCGACTGAAAAATATAAGCAAAAAACATAAGTAAAGAGATAAGTTAAAACAGCGCTAAGATTACCGGAGAAGAATATAAAAACTGTTGACAGATACTGCAAGGTAAAATATAGTAAAAACAGGATAAATAACAAGAAATGCATTAAATAAAAAATTTGAAAAAGGGCTGAGATGAATGAAGATCACAAAGTACAAAATAGAGGGGGCGATTCCGGTGGGCTGAATACAATATATAACTATTATATTGCTCAAGGAGTGCAGATTTCGGGGTACGTATATACAGAATATTTGCAACCGTGATTTAGGACGCAGATATACATCAAAATTACAGGAGCGGCGGCCAAAATGAAAAAAGTAATTTTATACGTGATTATTGCTGCACTTGCTTTGTCAATGCTGGCTGCCTGCGGAAACTCAGGTGAGACACAGCAGAAGGCGCAGGGGGAAGTCGGCAGTATCAGTTCAACCGGCGAATGGATAGGCAGCGGCAAATGCTATAGGGCAGAAAACGTTGAAAGTCTGCCAAATGTAACTGATATGCTGTGGATTGATCAGAATATATATTCCGTGGCCACATATGGTCAGGGACAATATGCACTGGCCAAAAACGGCAGTATTATTTACACGTTTCAGGGAAGTGTATACGGGATTGATTCAACAGAAGCCGGAGAAATTTGGACGATCGAAGAGATATATACCGACGGAGAAGGCGACTACATTGTCAGCTGCTTGTCTGATGAAGGAACGGTAATAAAGCAGTACAGCTTGGGATCGGAATACAGCGGGGAGAGCTTCAGCCAAAAAATGCGCCGTGCGGCAACAGCCTGTATATCGAATCATCGGACATGCGCACGCTTGTCTGCATTGATGCATTGACCGGCGAAGTGTGTTCAGTCTCAATGCCGTCGGGTAAAGCAAGCATGGCAAGAGGGGCAGACGGTCAGATTTATGCTGCCGAACAATCGGCGGACGGCGTTAAAGTGTATCTCTTTGACCGGCAGGAACAGAGCTTCACTCTCAAATTCGAGACTCAAAACGGCAAACTGCTCGATGGCAGCGGCGACTTTCTGCTGCTTAGTGCAAACGATGACGGCCTTTATTCAATTGGCAATGACGGAAAAACAACGCCGATAATTATATGGGACGAATGCGGCATCAATTTGGGCGAAATATACCGGCTATTTATCGAAAGCAACGGTGAAATGCTTTGCCACAGCCTTTTTGGGCTGAAAAAACTTGTGCCTGCAGAACCGGCAGAGATAAATATAAAAGAAAAACTGGAGATAGCCGGAATAGGTGCGTCATATGAGCTTCAATTGAAGGCAGCACAGTTCAACAATGCCAGCGATAAATATTATGTCAAGATAGTTGATTACTCTGATGACGGAGTGTTTGATGATGATCAGGCACTGACCAGATTAAATACGGAAATTCTCAGCGGGCATGTTCCTGATATGATTTGCTTTAAAAATATTTCGCCTTATCCGTATATAAGCAATGCGCTGCTTGTAAATCTTAACGAGCTGCTTGCAAATGACGCGGACATTCATCGCGAGGATATAGCTGTCGTAAATGCACTGGAGCTGTCGGGAAAAATGTATTATATAAGCGATGGCTTTAATCTGGAGACATATGTCGCAAGATATTCCGAATTCGGCGACCATTTTGGCTGGACGCTTGATGAATATTCGGATGCCGACGACAGAAACGGCTCGGACACGCAAACTCTCTACAACATGACAAAGGAAGTCTTTTTAGAAAATCTTGCGTGCAGGTATTTCAGCCGGGCAGTGGACTGGAGCAATATGAGCTGTGATTTCAACACTGAAGATTTTGCCGAAATTCTTGAGTTGAGCGCAAAAATATCCGAAACACCGGAAGACTCGGACAGCATGGTGTACGGCTACGGCCCCACAATGGTGGGAACGGGTTATTTAACAGCGGCTGCCTCATGGGTGAACAGTGTTTGGAAGTTCGCGTACGAGGAAAAAATGGCCGGCTGCAGATTGAGCTGCATCGGCTGGCCATCGAGTGACGGAAGCTGCGGATCTGATGTCTATTTAGATAATCCCCTGGGAATTGTCAGCTGCGGCAGCAACATATCCGGCTGTTGGGAGTTTATAAAATATCTTCTGCTGAATTTCAATGAAAATAGTGACTTGCTGCCTATGTATATGCCGACACTTGAACGCGCGGCCGCCTATGCGAGAAACGACAGTAGCCTTCCCGTGCAGTTTACTCAGGCAGATGAGGAACGTTTTTTCAATCTTTTATCAGAGGTCAATAATACTGCGCTTTATGACGATACACTGAAAAATATAATAATGGAGAACAGCTCCGCATTTTTGAACGGAGACCGTTCACTGGATGAGACAATAAAATTAATACAGTCAAAAGCAAGCCTGTATTTAGCTGAGCTTGGCTGAGTGAAAATCGGGGCACGAATACCTGCAGGTGCCCAGCTTATATTTTTTCACCATCACCGCGTATATCACATTGCTGCCTGTTAAATCGGCGACAATCGTTGATATACGCGGTTTCATCTGTTATACTGACATGTTGTTGGAAAACAACGAAATATTTATCTCTGCGGCAGCCAGCCGCGGGAAAGGATGTATTATGAAAAACACAGAAAAAACAATGGACAAAATCGTTGCGCTTTGCAAAAACCGCGGCTTTATTTTCGCCGGCAGCGAGATTTACGGCGGCCTTGCAAACACCTGGGACTACGGCCCCCTCGGCGTAGAGCTGAAGAACAACGTAAAACGCGCATGGTGGAAGAAGTTCGTTCAGGAGAACCGCTACAATGTCGGTCTGGACGCCGCCATACTGATGAACCCGCAGACATGGGTTGCTTCCGGCCACCTGAGCGGATTTTCCGATCCTCTTATGGACTGCCGCGAGTGCCATGAGCGCTTCCGCGCAGACAAGCTCATTGAGGAGTGGGCAAGCGAGACCGGCTTTGAGCTGGCAAAGCCCATTGACGCTTTCTCTCAGAGCGAGATGAAGGACTTCGTCGAGGAGCACAATATTCCCTGCCCGACCTGCGGCAAGCACAACTTTACCGATATACGCCAGTTTAACCTTATGTTCAAGACCTTCCAGGGCGTCACTGAGGATGCGAAGAACACCGTTTACCTCCGCCCGGAAACTGCGCAGGGTATATTCACAAACTTTGTCAATGTTCAGCGCACCACCCGCCGCAAGCTGCCCTTCGGCATCGGCCAGATAGGCAAGTCCTTCCGCAACGAGATCACCCCGGGCAACTTCATTTTCCGCGTGCGTGAGTTCGAACAGATGGAGCTTGAGTTCTTCTGCGAGCCGGGCACCGACCTTGAGTGGTTCGACTACTGGCGCAGCTTCTGCCATGAGTTCCTGCTCTCCATCGGCCTGAAGGATGAGAACCTCCGCTTGCGCGACCATGACCCGGAGGAGCTGTGCTTCTACTCCAAGGCCACCACGGACTTTGAATTCCTCTTCCCGTTCGGCTGGGGCGAGCTGTGGGGCGTTGCTGACCGTACCGATTACGACCTTACTCAGCATCAGACCGTGTCCGGTCAGGATCTGACATATTACGATCAGGACAAGAACGAGCACTACATTCCCTATGTTATCGAGCCTTCTCTCGGTGTTGAGCGTACCGTGCTGAGCGTGCTGTGCGACGCATATGATGAAGAAGTCGTCGGTCAGGACAAGAAGGGCAACGACGATGTCCGCACCGTGCTGCATCTGCACCCGGCACTGGCTCCGTTCAAGTGCGCCATCCTGCCGCTGAGCAAGAAAGAGATACTCACCGGCCCCGCACTCGAGCTGTATCAGGAGCTGAGCAAGGAGTTTATGTGCGATTACGACGAGACCGGCTCCATCGGCAAGCGCTACCGCCGCGAGGACGAGATCGGCACTCCGTTCTGCATCACCTTCGACTTCAACACCGTCGGCACCGAGACGGACGAGGCAGACCACTGCGTCACCGTACGTGAGCGCGACAGCATGACTCAGGTCCGTATCCCCATCAGCGAGGTCAAGGATTACATTTCCGAGCGCATCAAGTTTTGATTAAAAATTAAATAGAGAATAGAATTAGAATAGAGGCAGTAAGTCAGATGAAAGACGGATTTATTAAGGTCGCGGCGGCATCGCCGGTTATAAAGGTTGCAGATGCGCAGTACAACGCAGAGCGTGTTATAGAGTGCATGAAAGCGGCAGCGGAAAAGGGCGTGAAGATACTTGTCTTCCCCGAGCTTACGCTTACCGGCGCATCCTGCTATGATCTCGTCGGCCACAGAGTTGTCCTTGCCGGTGCAGCCCACGCACTCGAGAGCGTGGTTGAGGCTTCCGCCGGTGTTGACATGCTCATGTTCGTTGGTCTTCCCTATGCATTCGGCAGCAGACTTCTCAGCTGCGCCGCGGTTATCTACTCCGGTGAGCTGCTCGGCCTTGTCCCGCGCACCAACGTCGAGGGCAGCCGCTTTGCCGAGTATGTCGGCGAGGGCGAGATAGTAACAGTCGGCTCCCTTGAGACGGAGCTTTGCCCCAACACGCTTTTCGCACACGAGAGCCTTCCCGGCCTCTCCGTTGCAGTTGAGCTCGGCGATGACATTACCGCACCCGACTCCCCGGCAGCTTATTACGCCGTCGAGGGTGCAACCGTGATCGCACAGATGGCATCCTTCCCTGCAACCGTTTTCTCCACCGATGACGCCGTTCTCGACATCCGCAGCCAGTCCAAGCGCCTGCACTGCGGCCTTATCCTCGCAGCACCCGGCAAGGGCGAGAGCTCTACCGACAATGTGTACTCCGGTCTCTGCCTCGTCGCAGAAAACGGTGTTGTTCTGGCACAGAATGAGTGCCCGGACAGCGTTGCAGTGAGCGAGATAGACGTTGATTACCTCATGAACCTTCGCCGCAAGGCCGGCGGCTTTGATCTGCCGGATGACGATATGGGTATTGAGCTCTGGGGCGATGCCCTTGAAGACACCACCCTTACCCGTACATATTCCATGCATCCGCATCTGCCCACACGCCCCGAGGACGTGCCGAGCTACTGCGAGCGCGTGCTGGACATTCAGGTGTCCGGCCTTGTAAAGCGCATGGAGTACGCACACCTCGACCACTGTGTCGTCGGCATCTCCGGCGGTGTTGACTCCACGCTTGCCGTTATGGTCAGCGCAATGGCAGTAAAGCGCCTGGGCCTGCCCTCTACCAATGTCGTGGCATGCACCATGCCGTGCTTCGGCACCTCCTCCCGCACCAAGTCCAACGCTGTCATCGTGGCAGAGCAGATGGGCGCAGAGGTACGCGTCATAGATATCGGCAAGTCTGTATATCAGCACTTCGATGATATCGGCCACGCACACGATGATTACTCCATCGCCTTTGAGAACGCACAGGCACGTGAGCGCACTCAGGTTCTGCTTGACATTGCAAACAAGGTCAACGGCCTTGATGTCGGCACCGAGGACCTCAGCGAGTTCGTCGACGGCTGGTGCACCTTCAACGGCGACCATACCAGCAACTACGATGTCAACCTCGGCCTGACCAAGACCCAGGTTCGCGCAAATGTCCGCTACATCGCCCAGACCACCAAGGACGAGACTCTCGCCGCAGCACTGTGGGATGTGCTTGACTGCCCCGTAACTCCGGAGCTCCTGCCCATCCATGATGACCAGATCGAGCAGAAGAGCGAGGACGCTGTCGGCTCCTACTCTCTGCAGGACTTCTTCACCCACAAGATGATGATCTGCGGCTTTACCCCCTCCAAGACCTTCCGCCTTGCAAAGTGCGCATACGGCGAGGAGTTCACGGATGAGGAGCTTGTCCGTTGGCTCAAGAGCTACTGCCGCCGTTACTTCAGCCAGCAGTTCAAGCGCTCCTGCCTGATGGACGGTCCTGCAGTCGAAGCTTTCACGGTTTCCCCGCGCGTCGGCTTCCTCATCCCCTCCGATGCAGAGAATGCACTCTTCCTCGCAGATGTTGAAGAGCTTGAAAAGCGCGTAATGGGCAATAAATAATATTTTTGATAAAAGCAGAGCAGCACCGTGGAGATAAAATTCACGGTGCTGCTTTTATAATTATTATATTTTTATCCCGACGCGCCTGACAGCCGTTCAACCGCCGATGACGCCTGCTCATTCCCACGCTGAGCGGCTGCCGAATACAGCTGCAGCGCCTTCTGCGTGTCCTTGTCAACGCCGGTTCCGTTCTCGTAACAGAGGGCGAGATTATATAAGCCGTTTGCATCGCCGAAGTCGGCTGCGATGCCGTAGCATTCTACGGCTTTGTCGATGTCGGCATCAAGACCTATCCCGTATTGATACAGGTAGCCGAGATTGTTATACGCCCCCATGCAGGTGACCTCGTTGCCCTGCGCGATCGCGGCAGAGTACCATTCGGCGGCCTTTTTGTTATTCTTCTTGACGCCGAGCGCGTCCTGATACATGAGTCCGATATCCGCCTTCGCTGTTGCACTGCCGAGAGACGCGGCGGATTTATAATATTTCATGGCCTGCTCGTAGTCAGTATCGGTGCCGGTGCCGTTCCTGCAGAATGTTCCGCACAGCCGCAGCGCGTCCGCATCACCGGCATCCGCGGCCTTTTTCATCCACTCGAAGGCGGATTCGGCGGAGTACGTGATGCCGCCCTCGCCGTAGAGAAAATACTGCGCGTACTCACGCCGAGCTGCCGGGCATCCGCTCTCGGCGAGATTTTTCAGCGTCGGGAGGAGCTCGGTGAATATCTGCTGGGCGCGGTCGATATCCGCATCGCCGAAGCGCCCGGCCTGAATATCTGCGGCAATGTCATAGCAAAATACTGCGGGTGTATAATCGCATTCGAGTGCCTTTTCCGCATAGCTGAGTGCAAGTCCGGCATTGCGCTCACAGCCGAGACCGAGCAGCGCGCAGCGGCCGGCGTAATAATATACAAGCCCTGCTTCCGGAAAGCTGCTGTCATAGGCTGCCGCGGCGGTGAGAAATTCCGAATATAGCTTCGTGGCCTGCTCATGATCCTCGTCAATCGGATATCCGCGCTGGTATGCGTCTGCCAGAAGATAAAACGCCGGGGCATATCCGCCGTTTGCAGCAAGATTAAAAAGCTCGCATGCCGCCTTGCAGTCAATTTCGCAGCCGAAGCCGTAACGGCGGCAGAGAGCCAGCAGAAACTCGGCCTGAGCATGACCGGAGTTTTCAGCACCGCTGAGCAGATTAAAAGCGGCGTTATAATCTGCGTTGACGTAAAATAAGTCTGCCGCCTGAGAATAAATCGGGTCCCAGCTTCCGGCGGCAGCCGCAGCTGATGCGGAGGGAGTGCTTCCGGAGGCCTGCGGCGATGAGACTGCACCTGCAAGGTCGAGACGCACACGCTCACTCCCGCAGGCGCAAAGAGACAGCAGAAGTGAGAGCATGAGCAGCACGGAGAGAAGCCTGATATGCTTTGACTGAGTGTTATTAGAGGTCATGCGCCAGCGCCCCTTTATATAATTATATAAAATTATTATAAATGCCCGCAGCTGCTTTGACAAGCGGCTGCGGGCCGGATATTTATATTATTATATTTAATTATGCCGTTTTACTGCGCATTTTCATGTGCGGGGTGTGAATAAGCCGCCAGAGCGGGATGAGATAGAGATATACTGCAAACAAAAGGCTCACTGTCGGCGCACCGACGGAGGCGAGCGGGACAGCGGCGGCTATGGACCAGGGAAAGAGCGGCGCGACTATTACGGCGCTGTCTTCAATATCAAGGGCGAGACGATTATTATCCGTTTCAGTGTCCCGGCAGAGCTGATATGTCAGCATGATGGATAAAGTCTGGTTGCAGGCTATCGCACCGGAGATGAGTGAGGCGCAGAGAGAGGCAACATAGGGCGTTGTGCGGGAGGATATGCCGTCTGTAATTTTAACCGCGCCGTCAAGCAGACCCGTCTGACGGAATATGCCTGAGAATGAAGAGGACAGGCACACTATTGCGGACACCTTCAGCATCGAAACTATGCCGCCGCCGTTGAGCATTGCCGCAACCTCGCTGTCAGCTGCGGTGTATCCCATAATCATGATTTTCGGAAGCTCCTGGATCGAAACGCCCTGCAAGAATATGCAGACGGGGATGGACACAATTATGCTCGAGAGCATTGCAAGCTTTACGTTTACCCTGAAGAGTGCCGGTATGAGTATTGCCAGTGCCGGCAGGAGAGCGTACCATTTGAGCGAAAATTCGCGCGAGAACACCGACTGCAGATTTGCATCCGCACCGGCGGAGTGAGGCATGAGCCCGGCAAGCGTGTATATTATGCAGGTGGCGGCAAAGGGGACAAAGGCGCTGTGCAGCATGGCTTTGATATTGCCGTAAATATCCGTGTGCGTGAGCTCGGCCGTCAAAAGCGCACTTGTGGATACGGGCGAGCATCTGTCACCAAAATATGCGCCGGAGAATATCGCGCCGCCCGCAAGAGCAGGGGAGATGTTCAGCGCGTTTGCCATCGTCATGCATACCACGCCCATCGTCGCCGATGTTCCGAATGACGTACCTGTAAGAAAAGACACGAGAGAGTTGAGCAAAAATGTCATCAGGAGAAAGAGCGACGGCGTGATTAAATGCACGGTGCCGCAAACAATCACGGGGATAACTCCGGCGGCGCGCCAGAGAGCCGTGAGTATGCCGATAAGCAGAAAGTTCAGCAGCACGTTTTTCGCGGTTTTTATCCCGTCAAGGCACATTTTAAAAAGCGCTTTCCATGAGAAGTGCTTAATTCTGCCGTAGATGAGGAATAAAATAAGCCCGGCTGCAAGCGCGTAAAGTATGGATAAATCCAGTACGACGCACAGTATCAGCATTGCCGCAAATATTATAATTACCGCAAGCTCCATTGCATTAAAGCCTCATGTTCCGAAAAATATACGCAGATATTAACACAGCCGGGAAGCTTTGTAAACGCGGAAAAAAGCGGGAGCGCATTTTTCGTTGCATATGGCGATAAAATGATATATAATCACCGCATAATATATAAAAATTATTATAAATATAAACGGAGACGGATAATCATATGGAAGAAAAAACTGCCGGCGCATTATACATCGTGGCAACAC
This sequence comes from bacterium, assembly GCA_963590455.1. Taxonomy (GTDB): domain Bacteria; phylum Bacillota; class Clostridia; order Oscillospirales; family Oscillospiraceae; genus Limivicinus. The sequence goes on from CAVAPH010000001.1 coordinate 21,316, forward strand.
CCATAGGAAATTCACAGGATATGTCGCCCAGAGGGAAAAAGATTCTCTCCGAGGTGGACATTATTGCCGCCGAGGACACCCGCCGTTCAATGGTATTATTAAATAAGCTTGAGATACGCAACAAGCTTGTGTCAAACCACAAGTTCAACGAGTACGGGAAGGCAAAATATTTTATAAACGAGATGCTCGACGGAAAGTCGGTGGCGGTCATAACCGATGCCGGCACGCCCTGTATATCAGACCCGGGAAACGAACTCATCAAGGCCGCAGTCGAGGCGGGCATAAGAGTTATAGGCGTTCCGGGCTGCTGCGCTGCAGTGACGGCACTGTCAATATCCGGCTTTGATCTCTCCAGCTTTTTGTTCTACGGCTTCTTCCCTCGCGAAAATGCCGAACGCCGCCGCCTGCTTGAAAAGCTGCGCCGCGGAGATACGCGCACATATGCACTCTACGAGTCGCCGAAGCGCATTATGGAGCTGGTTGATTTCTTTATAGATTCAGGCGCAAAATGCCGTATGTGCCTGTGCAACGATATGACGAAGCTCCACGAGATGAGCTTTCGCGGCACACCGAGCGAGGTTAAGGAGCAGCTTCTTGCCAAGGGCAGCTATGACAAGGGCGAGTATGCCGTCGTGATAGAGATAGACGAGGACTACGTATTTAATAAAGTAGAGCACACAGTCTCTGCCGAGGCAATGCTTGTCGATGCGATGGTCTCCGGCGGCCTGACGGCAAAAGAGGCAGTCAGCGCCGTTCTTGCCGACGAGAATAACTCATACAGCAAAAATGAGCTTAAGAGCGCGGCGCTCAGCTTAAAGCGCATGTTCGGAGAGTGAGGCGCAGATGACACAAACGGCTTCACGTTTGCATGCGGAGCTTGCCGCGGCGCTCGATACACTCTCGAAGGCCGTCTTCAGCCAGCCGACGGACGCACTTTCCGACACGAAGGTCAGTGTGCGCCCGGTGCTCATAAAGGGCGAGCGGCGTTACCAGACAGAACGCTTCCGCGATAATAAGGCCTTTCATCAGAATTTAAACGCCGATGAGCTTATGCGCCTTTTTGATGCCGAGCTTGACGGCAGATACCGTCAGGTGCTCATCTCGTCCGGCGCAGGCTCTGCACAGTACAGCCTCAAGACGAACGGCAGCTATAAGCGCAAGGGACTGAGCGATGTCCCGCTGCCGGGCGGAGCTCAACTGCACAACAGAGGAAAAAATTATATTCTTGCCGAGGGCGAGAATATTCCGGCCTTGGTGGATCTCGGCGTGTTCACGTCAGACTTTCACGTGGTTCGGGCAAAATATGATAAATATAAGCAGATAAACAGATTTGTTGAGCTCGTGGATGACGAGCTGAGCAAGATGAACGGCGATGAGATAAGCATACTTGATTTCGGCTGCGGCAAGTCGTATCTGACGTTTATCCTATATTATTATTTTACGGTCAAGCGCGGCATGAGGGCGAAAATCATCGGCTATGATCTCAAGGCTGACGTGGTGGAGCATTGCAACGAGATCGCCGCGAAATACGGCTATGACGGGCTGCACTTCGTCCATGCCGATGTCACCCGTGATGTCCTCTACGATCAGCATATCGACATGATAGTCACGCTTCACGCCTGCGACACAGCGACGGATTACGCGCTCTGGTATGCGCTGTCGCATCATGTCAGCTATATATTCTCCGTGCCCTGCTGCCAGCATGAGATAAACAGCAGCATCAAAAAGGGCGGAGAGCTGGACATATTCATGTCGCATGGAATAATCAAGGAGCGTATGTCGGCCCTGCTGACTGACTCCATACGTGCCGCCGTCCTTGAGGATATGGGCTACAAGGTGGATATGATAGAGTTTATCGACTTTGAGCACTCGCCGAAAAATCTCATGATACGTGCCGTTCGCAGCGGCACAAAGGGGAAAAAGCGCATATCCCGCGCCCGGGCTCTCGCCGATGAGTACGGCTTTTCACAGACCCTGCTCCGCCTTGCGGCAGAGAACGAGCTTTAATAAATATATATAATTTCCGGCAGGATTATTATTTTAATGCCGGAAATTTTTCTTGCGTTATCTAAGTCACGTTGTTATAATAAAATATTGGAGTATACAAATTTTTTCCACGCTGAGAAAAAATAAAGGAGAGAGGAGCTCATATGAGTCAGAAAACAAAAAAGCTTCTGTGGCTGTGCCTGGCTGCCGTTATCGTAATTGGCCTGCTGTCGGTTGCTGCAGTTAAGCTTAAGCCTGCAGAGGAGGTCGAGTCGGATCTTCCGGGCTGGACCGTTATGGTATATCTCTGCGGCACAGATCTTGAAAGCAACGGCGGCATGGCGACAATCAACCTCGTTGAGATGGCCGAGACAACGCCCAATGAGAATGTCAACGTCATAATTCAGACCGGCGGCACCGCAGAATGGCAGGCGGAGGAGCAGCTCGGCCTTGACATAGCGACGGACAAGATTCAGCGCTATAAGTTTGACAGCGACGGATTTACCCTCGTTGATGAGCAGCCGCTGGACAACATGGCAAACGCTGAGACGCTTTCCGACTTCATCAGCTGGGGTCAGGAGAATTACCCGGCTGATAAATACATGCTCACGATATGGGACCACGGCGGCGGAAGCCTGGCGGGACTTATTGTCGATGAACTGCACAATGACGCCATCATGTCGCTTGACGATATGGGCCGCGCAATTGACCAGTCCGGCGTACATATAGAAGCACTTATGCTGGACACTTGCCTTATGGCAACGATTGAAACCTGCGCAGCGGTGGATGACAGCGTCAACTATCTTATCGCCTCCGAGGAGACAGTCCCCGGACAGGGCAGCAATTATTCCGGCTGGCTGCAGTACCTCTACGATAACCCCGATTGTGACGGTGCACGTCTCGGCCATTGCGTGGCGGACACCATACAGCAGAAGTATGCCGAGATGGGCGACGGCGCAGCAGACGAAGTTACTTTCTCCGTAATAGATCTCAGCAAGATGGATCCGGTATATACTGCGTTTGACGATATGTTTGCCGAGGCCGGCACACTTCTGAGCGATGTCACGAAGTTCAGCAAATTTGCGCTCGCGATCAGCCGCTCAGAGTCCTATGCCTCTTCTGATATGCGCGATGTCGGCGACCTGGCATCTCGTGCAGCAGGAAACGGCATAAGTGAGGAGACCGCAAAGAAGCTCATAAATGCGATTGAGGATGCGGTTGTCTACCAGACAAAGGGCTCCACACACAGCTACTCAACCGGTATGTCCTTCTATTATGCACCCACGGCCAACAAGTACTACATGGATCACTATGCGAGAATCTGCCCGAGTGCATCTTATCTCGCATTCCTCGATGCAACGCACATGGACTGGAGCGCACCGGAGAGCGTATATGAAACAGCTACGCGCCTGCCCGATATCACCAGTGAGGATTATATAGTAAAAACAGATGTCAATGTTACCGGCGACGGTGAGCTGCAGCTGAACATCACCAGTGCAAGCAATGCAGTTTCCTCAGTCGATGCAAACCTGATCATGCTCAACGAAGAAACAGGCACATGGCAGCTCCTTGGCGAGACCTATAAGGTCGGTATAGCGGTTGAGGATGACCAGTTTGTCTACAGAGCAAAGTTCGACGGTACATGGCCTTCACTCTGCGGCGCGCCCTGCCAGATAAACATTATCGAGGAGAATATGGACTACACGCTCTGCGGTATTCCCGTTTACATCGACGGCGGCAAGTACCTGCTTCGTGCTGCATACGTGTTTGACAATTCTCTTGAAAACCTCTATGAGCAGCTGCTTGAGGCCTACACAGAGGAAGACAGCGGTGACGCAACGGAAGAGGAGCAGAGTGCTGAAGTCGTTAACAACATGCTTGATGCTCTCAACGGCAATACACAGGACGGCAGTGAGCCCTATGCCGGCAGCTATCAGGTCTACGGCGTATGGGGCGGCGGCAACTCTGCACTTGATATGCCCGGCCGTGATGTTATTTCGATTACTCAGCTCGAGGGTTCGGAGCTTCATGTGCTCATCTCAGACTACAGCTTCCGCACAGGAGCTGAAATCGGCTACAGGCAGTCTGCAGGAGTTACTGTCAGCAAATCACTCACCATTACCGATGAGCCCCTGCCCGCCGGCTGGTATGCATATTCGTTTGTTGTCAATGACGTGCTCAACAATAAGAACGTGACAGATGTCGTGTTCTTCTACTGGGACGGCGAGAATGCAGATTTCGCAAACAGCTATAGCTTTGTCGACGTCATTGATGCCTATTATTCCTTCTACTACGCGGATGATCCTGCAGAAGCTGAAAGCGAAATGGATCCTGATCTTAAAGAGCTGGTCATATCCGTGCTCGGCGAACTTCCCAACACGGATGAGGTGGACTCAACTGAAAGCAGCTCGGACACCGCAGCATAATTAAATATAATTTTTACGGGACTGTTATGAAAAATATAGCAGTCCTGTTTTATTTTAAAAACATGTTGACAAACGGCGATGACGGGAGTATAATACAACCAACCTACAGGGTAGGTAGGAAATAAAGAAAAGGGGCACAGATCATGAGAGATGAGATACGTACCCGCCGCGCTGCATTCCGATGTCGGCAGTAATAAATATTTTTCACGAAAACAGATGGCTAACCCGGATGCGCTTCCGGTTTTATATTTTTATTTATTATAATTAATTAAAAAGGAGATTTGTTATTATGTCCGCTATATATACCGCCGCTGATCAGCTTATAGGAAAAACTCCGCTGCTGGAGCTGACGAATATAGAGAAAAAGCTCAGCCTTAAGGCAAAGGTCGTTGCAAAGCTTGAGTACTTCAACCCCGCGGGTTCCGTGAAGGACAGAGTAGCCAAGGCCATGGTGGAAGACGCCGAGGCAAAGGGAATTCTCAAGGAGGGCTCCGTCATCATAGAGCCGACCTCCGGCAACACGGGCATAGGCCTTGCCTCCGTCGCCGCTGCACGCGGATATCGCCTGATTATCGTTATGCCGGAGACCATGTCCGTAGAGCGCCGCCAGATTATGAAGGCTTACGGCGCAGAGCTCGTTCTCACCGAGGGCGCAAAGGGAATGACCGGCGCCATAGAGAAGGCGGATGAGCTGGCAAAGGAGATTCCCAACAGCTTTGTCGCAGGCCAGTTCGTAAATCCGGCAAACCCCAAGGCACATTTTGAGACCACCGGCCCCGAAATATATGAAGATACCGACGGCGAGGTTGATTTCTTCGTCGCAGGTGTCGGTACGGGCGGCACGATCACCGGCGTCGGACAGTATCTCAAGAGCAAAAAGCCCGATGTCAAGGTTGTTGCGGTAGAACCTGCAACATCACCTGTGCTCTCGCAGGGCAAGTCCGGTGCGCACAAGATTCAGGGCATCGGTGCGGGCTTTGTACCCAAGGTGCTGGACACCAAGGTGTATGACGAGATAATCCCCGTTGCAAACGAGGATGCCTTTGCAACCGGAAAGCTCATCGGCAAGAGCGAGGGCGTGCTTGTCGGAATATCCTCCGGCGCTGCGGTCTGGGCGGCTATAGAGCTCGCAAAGAGACCGGAGAACGAGGGAAAGACCATAGTGGTTCTTCTGCCGGACACCGGCGACAGATACCTCTCAACTCCGCTTTTCGCAGATTAAAATATTATCGGGCAGGCCGAGGCTTAATAAAAAGTTATTCGGCCTGCCCGGATTATGCCCCGGAAATAAGGGCAAAAAACAGGATAGAAACTTAAATGAAGATACTTGTTGCAATGAGCGGCGGAGTGGATTCAAGCGTGGCCGCGAAGCTGCTCACTCAGGCCGGTAACAGCTGCATAGGCTGCACGATGAAGCTCTACGCCAATGAGGACGCCGGAGTGTCGCGCGCACACAGCTGCTGCTCGCTTGACGATGTGGAGGATGCGCGCAGTGTGGCGTTTTCCCTCGGCATGCCATATTACGTGTTTAATTTTACGGAGGACTTCCGACATAAAGTCATAGATAAATTTGTCGACAGCTACTGCCGAGGCATGACGCCGAACCCCTGCATAGACTGCAACCGGTACATGAAGTTTGACAAGCTCTTTGAACGCGCCGATATTCTCGGCTGTGATCATATTGCCACGGGGCACTATGCACGGATAGAGCGGGAAGGGGAGCGCTTTGTCCTCAAAAAGGCGCGCGATGAGAATAAAGATCAGAGCTACGTGCTCTACGCTATGACGCAGCGGCAGCTTGCGCACACGCTCTTTCCGCTCGGAGAACTGACAAAGCCGCAGGTGCGCAGACTTGCGGAGGAGAGCGGCTTTATAAACGCATCGAAGCCGGACAGTCAGGACATCTGCTTTGTGCCGGACGGCGATTATGCCCGCGTGATAGAGCTGCATACCGGAGAAAAGGCACAGCCCGGGGATTTCGTTAACAGTGCGGGGCATGTGCTCGGCAGGCATGAGGGCATTATTCATTATACCGTCGGGCAGCATCGCGGCCTCGGACTCTCAATGCCGGAAAAACGCTATGTCTGCCGAATCTGCCCGGATAATAACACCGTTATACTCGGCGGCGCCGAAGAGCTCTATTCATCTGCGGCTATAGCGAGAGATTTCAATTGGATATCCGGCGAGAGGCCGGAAAAGCCGCTGCATTGCGCCGTAAAGACACGCTACCGCCAGCATGAGCAGCCCGCGCTTGCCGTGCCGCTCGATAACGGACGTGTGCGCATAGAATTTAGCACGCCGATGCGCTCGGTCACGCCGGGACAGGCGGCAGTGCTGTATGACGGCGATACGGTCCTCGGCGGCGGGACAATTATGGAGATTTTAAAATAAAAAAGCCTGTCGCAAAAACAGGCAGGGAGAGAATGCGATGATATCCACACGCGGAAGATATGCTTTAAGAGTAATGATAGATCTGGCAGAGCACAGAAACGGCAGCTACATCCCGATGAAGGAGGTTGCCGAACGGCAGGATATCTCGCTTAAATATATCGAGCGCATTATGCCCCTGCTGACAAAGGAGAACTTCGTGGAGGGGCAGCACGGCAAGGGCGGGGGATATAAGCTCTGCCGTGAGCCGGAGGACTACACCGCCGGTGAGATACTTCGCGCCGCGGAGGGCGATCTCGCGCCGGTCGCATGCCTCGGCTGCAATGCACAGCCCTGTACACGCGCCGCCTATTGCAAGACTCTTCCTATGTGGGAAAAATATTATAAGCTCACGAATGATTTCTTTGACGGCATCACGCTTGCGGATCTGGCGAATAACGAAACGGCGCAAAATTACGTGATATAAATATTTTACTCTAAAAGTTTTATTTTCCGCCCGCTGCGCTCAATGAGCCCGTCATCGCACATGTTTTTAAGCTCACGCATCATGCTCGTGCGGTCAGCGCAGAGAAAGCCCGCCAGCTGTGAGAGTGACATCTCTATTTCAAAGCTGCGGCTTCCCGTCTTCTCGCGCAGATACTCAAAATACGCCGAGAGCTTGCGCCGCAGAGAGCGCTTGCAGAGCATGTTTATCCGGACAGACAGAGCCTGCGCCTTCTTTGCCGAGAGCTCAAAGAGATTTCGCGTCAGCTGCGTGTGATGCTCGCAGGCCCGCGGGCAGCGGCCATATATGCAGGAAAACCTGATGAACATGACCTCGCAGTCACTGTCCGCCTCCACCGCATAGCCGAGATCCCCGTAGGGCATGGCGAATACCTCGCCGAATATGTCGTTTGCGGAGTAATTCTCCAGCAACACATATTCTCCGTCGCTGTCCATGCAGTATAGATGTGCAGTCCCGCGCAAAAGCACGCACAGATAGCTCAGCTCCGATGAATATACCATCACGGTTTCGCCCCGTCGAAAGCTTCGTACCTCAGGATTAAAGCAGGTGATCATCTGATCAATACTCTCCTGACTTATCCCGTTGAACAGCTCTGTATTTGACATATTCCGGCTCAGCCCCTCTTTGGTTAATTTGCATATAATAATATCATGAACCTGTTGCAAATGCAACGGGTTTTAATTTTGCTTATTTAAGCAAACGGAATATTTGCGAGTTAAATAAAATTAACTATCTGTGCGCCGGATACGGACGACAAGTGCAGCAAAGCAGCAAAAAAGCAGAAAATGGACATAAAAGAGAAAAGTTTGCAAAAATAAGTGCAAAAAACGGCCATTGCTAACATTTTGACAGGATTGTTAATAACTTATCTTGATTTTCTCGCATTTTTTGTACATTATCTTGTAGACAATGCAAAAACGTTGTGATAAAATTCATACATCGTACATATTTATCAACGCTATCAGTCTGCCCTTTTGCGTAAAGACTCTTAACGCTGAAGAAATCCCAGTACACGCGAATACTTTATGAGGTGAAGCTAATATGTCCCACACTTTTAAAGGCGGCGTGCATCCTAATTACATGAAGGCACCGGAAGTTCCGATGACCGTCATTGCACCGCCACCTCAGGTAATCATCCCTATGGCACAGCACATAGGCGCTCCCTGCACCCCCACGGTCAAAAAGGGTGACTATGTGAAAATGGGTCAGGTCGTCGGCACAAACCCGGCACCCGTATCAGCTCCGGTACACGCTTCTGTGTCCGGCACAGTTGTTGCGGTAGAGCCTCGTCCCCATCCCCTGGGCGACATGATCATGTCCGTAGTCATTGAAAATGACTACAAAGATGAACTCTGCACGGATATGGCCCCTCTCACTGAAGAGCAGCTGCACGACGGCGAAGCGATACTTGCACGTATCCGCGATGCCGGTGTCGTCGGTATGGGCGGCGCAATGTTCCCGACCGCATTCAAGATCCGCGGCGGTCTTGGCAAGGTCGACACGCTCATCATCAACGGCGCAGAATGCGAGCCGTATCTGAACGGTGACCATCTCACCATGAAGAACTACCCCGAGCAGCTTCTCAAGGGCATTGAGCTTGTGCGCATTGCTTCCGGCCTTGACAAAGCCTACTACGGCATTGAGGTCAACAAGCAGGACGCTATAGACCTGCTCAATTCCTATCATCCCGAGAAGTACGGCATTGAGATCGTCCCCGAAGCGGTCAAGTACCCGCAGGGCGGCGAGAAGATGCAGGTTAAGGCAATCACCGGCCGCGAAGTCAAGCCCGGCGGAATCCCCTCCGGCGTCGGCTGCAACGTCGTGAGCACCCGTACCTGCTATGCCATCTACCAGGCCTGCTATGAAGGAAGACCGGTCATCGACCGTATCGTCACTGTCGCAGGCAGCGCACTTCAGGCACCTGTCAACGCACTCACCCGCGTCGGAACTCCGTTCGGTTATCTCGCAGAGGCATGCGGCGGTTTCGTCCGCACCCCGCGCAAGATAGTCCTCGGCGGCCCGATGATGGGTATTTGCGCAACCGACTTTGATGCACCCACCATTAAGGGCACGGCCGGCGTGCTGTTCTTCACTGAGAAGGAAGACAAGCATGTTGAAGAGCCGACCTGCATCCGCTGCGGCAAGTGCATTTCCGTCTGCCCGATGAACCTTGAGCCTGTATTCATGTACATGTACTACAGCAAGGGTGACTTTGAGAACATGCAGAAGTATCACATTACCGACTGCTTTGAGTGCGGCAGCTGCGCATACAACTGCCCCGCAAGAATGCCTCTTACCCACGCGTTCAAGACGGCAAAGCTCATGTTCCAGGCCAAGGCAGCTAAGGAAAAGGCCAAGGCTGAAGCAGCAGCCGCAAAGGAGGCAAATAAATGAACGACAATAAAGTAAAAATCGTACTTGACGTTGCGTATCAGCCTCAGGTAAGAACCGAGACCGATACAAGACGCATCATGATGGACGTTATCATCGCCCTCATGCCGGCGCTTATCGTCTCCATCTTCCAGTTTGGCTGGCGTCCTCTCGGTGTCGCAGTGGTTTCCATGCTCTCCGCTGTGTTCTTTGAGTGGGCATACCGCAAGCTCCTCAAGAAGAGCAATACCATCGGTGACTGCTCCGCAGCCGTTACCGGTCTGCTCATGGCAATGACCATGCCTCCCACGTCTCCGCTGTGGCTCCCGATCGTCGGCAGCTTCTTCTCGATAGTCATCGTCAAGCAGCTCTACGGCGGCCTCGGCAAGAACTTCCTCAACCCCGCACTTGCAGGCCGTGCATTCCTCATTGCTTCCTATGCAAACCACATGACCTCCTGGGCAGTCCCCAACGGACTCAAGGGTGTTGTTGATGCAACCACCATGGCAACCCCGATGACTTACATGTACACCGGCGAGGCTATGCCCGAGTATCTCTCCTTCACCAACATGTTCCTCGGCAACATGCCCGGCTGCATTGGTGAGATAAGCTCTCTTGCACTGCTCATCGGTGTTATCTACCTCTTCGTCCGCAAGGTCATAACCTGGCGTATTCCCACCTCCTTCATCGCGACCGTCGTTATTCTTACCTTCGTATTCGGTCACGAGGGATACAGCCGCATCGAGTGGGTCGGCTACAACATCTTCGCAGGCAGCCTTCTCCTCGGCGCATTCTTCATGGCAAACGACTATGCTACCAGCCCTGTTACCGGCCCCGGCCAGATCATATACGGTATCGGCTGCGGTGCTATAACCGTGCTTATCCGTTACTTCGGCAGCTACCCCGAAGGCGTCAGCTATGCAATCCTCATCATGAACCTGTGCACATGGGCAATTGATAAGGCATTCTGCCGCCCGCAGTTCGGCGTCACAAAAGAGGATCTCGCCGCTCAGAAGGCAGCAAAGAAAGCCGCAAAGGCTGCGGCAAAGGAGGGCGCATAATGAATAAAGTAGTAAAGCTTGCTCTCGTGCTGTTCCTTGTCTGCGCTGTTGTTGCAGGTATTCTGGGCGCAGTCAATCTCATCACTTCCGACAAGATAGCAGAGCAGGATGCACTGACGACAAAAGCCGCATATGCCGCCGTTCTCGCAGCTGACAGCTACGAGGATGTAGAGTTTGATCCGACTGCGGAAGGCTTTGAGACCATCGACAAGATAGTCAAGGCCGATGGCGACAAGGGTTACGTTGTCACCACCACATTCTCCGGCGCACAGGGCAGCATCACCATGGCTGTCGGTGTCGATATGGACTACAAGTGCACCGGCATTTCCATCATCTCGCACTCTGAGACTTCCGGCCTCGGCGCGAAGGCAGCAGATACCGGTGAGTTCGGTACCAACTGGCGTGCAGAGTTCGTCGGTGAGGGCGATGACATCGCAATCACCAAGAAGGGCGGCAACATTGACGCAATCACTGCCGCGACCATAACCTCCAACGCTGTTACCGGTGCCGTTTCCACCAGCATCAAGGCAGTCGAATCTTTGGGCTAAGGAGGCAAAGCTGAATGAATATCAAGAAACAGTTCAAAGAAGGCCTCATCACCAATAACCCCGTTCTCGTTCAGCAGATCGGTATGTGCGCCACCATGGCAATCACGACCTCTCTGTTCAACGGTCTGGGCATGGGCCTGTCCGTTCTCATAATTCTCACCTGCTGCAACGTGGTTATTTCCGCAATGCGCAAGATCATCCCTGAAGAGATACGTCTGGCAATATTCGTTGTCGTTATCGCGGGCTTTGTTACCATCGTTGACCTGCTGCTGCAGGCGTACGTTCCGGCACTGAGTTCTGCACTGGGCGTGTTCATTCCCCTTATAGTTGTTAACTGCATCATCATCGGCCGTGCAGAGGCATTCTGCCAGCACAACCCCGTCGGCCCGTCCTTCTTCGACGGCATATTCCAGGGCCTCGGCTACACCTGCGTGCTTGTTATCATGTGCATCGTGCGTGAGTTCCTCGGCTCCGGTCGTTTCGGCGGCGGCCTTATCGACATCGCAAACGGCTTCCGCATCACTCTTGACGGTACCGGCTCCGGTATCCAGCTGTTCGCAGAAGACTTCGGCGCAACCATACTCATCATGCCCTTCGGCGGATTCCTTACTCTTGGTATGCTGATCGCATTGATGCAGTACGCACTCAAGAAGTCCGCAAAGAAAAAACAGCTTGCCGAAGAAGCTGCAAAGGAGGCTGAAGAATAATGCTTACAAATATTCTCTCCATCTCCCTCGGTGCAATACTCATAAACAACTTCATTTTCTCGCAGTTCCTCGGCTGCTGCCCGTTCCTCGGCTGCTCCAACAAGGTTGACACCGCAGTCGGCATGGGCCTTGCAGTTACCTTCGTTATGGGCCTTGCATCCGCAATCTGCTGGGTTATCGACCAGTATGTCCTCGTGGCACTCGGCCTCGAGTTCCTGCAGACCCTCACGTTTATTCTTGTTATCGCAGCTCTCGTGCAGTTCGTTGAGATGTTCCTGAAGAAGATGGTTCCGTCTCTCTACTCCGCACTGGGCATTTACCTCCCGCTTATCACCACCAACTGCGCTGTTCTCGGTGTTGTTCTTCTGAACGTTCAGAATGGCTACAACTTCATCGAGTCCGTTGTCTACGGCATCACCGGCGGTCTCGGCTTCATGCTCGCTATCGTCCTGTTCTCCACCGTACGTGAGCGCGTTGAGTTTTCCGATTACCCCGAGTGCTTCAAGGGATTCCCGATCTGCCTTGTTTCTGCAGCTCTGCTTGCACTTGCATTCATGGGCTTCAGCGGCATGCAGATATTCTGATAGGGAGGACGTAACAGTATGAAATCAATTCTTTTCTCCATCCTGGTGCTGGGCGTCCTCGGCGGCCTTTTCGGTGCGCTGCTCGCATATGCCTCCAAGATATTCCACGTTGAAGTAGACCCCAAGCAGGAACAGGTTCGCGCCTGCCTCGCCGGTGCAAACTGCGGCGGCTGCGGCTACCCCGGCTGTGACGGTTACGCTGCTGCTGTTGCGGCAGGCAAAGCCCCCACCAACAAGTGTGTTGCCGGCGGCGCAGAGACTGCTGCCAAGGTCGCGGCAATCATGGGCGTTGACGGTGCTGCCGCTGAGAAGATGGTTGCATTCGTGCCCTGCTCCGGTACTGCCGGTCATGCACAGATGCGCTTCAACTACTCAGGTCCTGTTGACTGCCGCGCTGCAATGCTGTTCGGCGGCAAGAGCAACAAGGAATGCACCTTCGCCTGCATTGGTCTCGGCAACTGCACCCGTGTCTGCCAGTTTGACGCAATTCATGTTGTTGACGGCGTTGCAAAGGTCAACCGTATGCGCTGTGTCGGCTGCGGCGCCTGCGCAGATGCATGCCCGAAGAGCATCATAAAGCTCATCCCCGAGAGCCAGAAGGTCATGCCCGCTTGCAGCAACCACGACAAGGGCGCGAAGGTCATGAAGATGTGCGACTACGGCTGCATCGGCTGCATGAAGTGCCAGCGCGAGTGCCCTGCAGACGCTATCGTCGTTGTGGATAACCTCGCACAGGTTGACGCATCCAAGTGCGTCGGCTGCGGCCACTGCGCTGATGTCTGCCCCAGACATATCATCAACTGGTTCGGCAAGAAGAGCCAGAATTAAAACTTCCCGCGTAAAGCGAAATAAGAGTAAATACACGCAGAGTGCATCGCCGCTCTGCGTGTTCTTTGCAATTTTGCTCCGCGACAACGTATAATTTCACGTGTCGCGGAGCGTTTTGCGTTTATTTTTTAGTGCCGGACTTGAAATGTGAGACGTTATTTTGCTTGTATCTCAAGATTTTCAAGCTTTACCAGTACCTTCAGAATATTCTTAAGCATATCTGCCGGAGAGAGAGCAATATCGTTTGAAAGCCACCATTCTATAATTCCGGACAGAGCAGATGCTTTTAACTGTATTGTAAACTCGTTTTCAAGTGCATCACTGTCAGAAAGCGGCTTTGCACCCTGCGTAATAATTTTGCTTATAACAGCTTTGAAACGCGGTTGAAAATAAGGGCTGTTTTCTTTTTTGAACAGGATTCTGAATTTATCTCTTTTGTCGTAAAGACAGGAAAGAACTATCGAGAGACAATGCTCTATTTCGCTGAATTCGGGTGCATGCAAAAGTATTCCTGACTGTTCATACAGATCCTTAAGCAGGTCATCTATGTACTCATCAAGAAGAGCATACTTGTCGACAAAATGCAGATAAAAAGTTGAGCGATTAATATTCGCAAGCTCAGCAATTTCATTGATGCTTATTTTTTCAAAAGGCTCTTTATCAAGAAGCGAGTTAAAGGCATCCATGATATATTTTCTTGTTCGCAGGTAACGTCGGTCTGTTTTATTCATATCAAATCTCCTAATAGACACTTTCTGAAAAACGTTGCATATACAACGTACAGCAATAATCAACGATTGAAAGAGCAATACACAACTACTATAGTATAGACGACGTGATACTGATATGCAACACATATCTATTATTTAGCTTCACGAGAATTATCCTGACGGATGATTAAAAAAGTATTCAGCATCTTTGCTGAGCTTGTACGCGACAAAAATACAAGTGGAGGGACGATAATTATGACAGACCAAAAGTATCCGACGTTTACGAATGTTCATTCGGATATGAAGACTAAGCCGGAAAAGACGACAGATTCCTGGTATCTTAGAACAAATTTTATTGCAGACGGACATACTATAGGCTTTGAGTGGCATCAGATGGTGGTTCGCCCGCTGCCGATGTTCAGCATGAGCGTGATGGATTTCCTGGTGATGGACGCGACGGATGATATATATCTTTCACATGATTTTTCAGGAAAAGCAAGCGCGTCTAACGGACCGGCAAAGGGGAAATGCTGCGTAAACTCAAAGTACGGCAGCTTACAGGGTGACGAAAACAAGCTGCGGCTGGATTTGAAGGCGGATGACAGTGAGGTCCACGTGGAAGTGTATCCGCGAAAGGTTATACATAACGGCTGCACAGGGCTGCTGCCGCTTGCGGGATTAAATTCGTATCAGTTCTCTTTCCCAAATGCCGATATAATCGGAACCGTGGTAATCAGAGGAAAAGCGTATCGCGTAGAGAATGCTGTTGCATGGTTTGACCGTCAATGGACAAAGGCATCAATTAAAGATGTGGAAGCACCTCATTGGTTATGGCTCGGAATGAACCTGAACAAAGAAAAGACCGTTTCAATGTCTGCATGGGATGTTGTAAAGGACAGAGACAAGTGGGGCTGCTTTGCCACAATTGTTGACGAGAATGATATTCATTCCCTGCACCCGATCGATATTAGCTACAGTGAGCTTTGGGACAGTAAGCTGACAAGTAATAAATATCCGAAGAGCTTTCATGTAAGCATTCCTACGGCGGATACGGAGATAAATTTCACGGTACTGCAGAAAGATCCCGAATTTTTTAAGGGCTTCGGCAAGTTTGCGATGGGCGGAAGTCAGGCTCTTTGCAAGGCCACGGGACATTACAAAGACGAGAGCGTTGATTCAATAGAGATTGTTGAAGTGCTCGGAGACTTTGCAGATAAATAATAGGTCCGAAAGGAAAACAAAAGCGTATGGAATTTTGCGGAACGATTCTCGTCGGTATCAGCGGAATTGCCTGGACGATTGTGTATATTGAGCTGATCCGGCAGGGAAACCGGGACAAGGCATGCGGAATGCCGCTGTTTGCTTTGACATTAAATCTGGCGTGGGAGTGGATCTACGGCATTGACGGCCTGTTTATCAGCAGGTCATTTATTCCTGCTCAATCTGTTGCCAATATAGCTTGGGCAGTTTGCGATATTTTCGTGATGATGACCTGGGTAAAATACGGTAAGCAGTATCTCCCCAAAAGAGCAGAGAAGTATTTTGTGCCATATACAATTTTAGCTACAGCCTTCGGCTTTGCCATGCAGCTAGCGCTCTATTTTAATTGTGAAACGGTTGAAATCGCTTCGATATACTCCGCATTTCTTCAGAACGCAGCTATGTCCGTGATGTTTGTCACGATGCTGTTTTCAAGAGATGACACCAGGGCACAAACCTTGCTGATAGCCGTCTGCAAATGGATTGGAACACTGGCACCGACTGTTTACGGACAAATAAACGGGAACGCTGTGTCCGGATTTATTCTTATCACCGGGATTGCGTGCAGTGTTTTTGATATAATTTATATTCTGCTGCTGTATGAAAGAAAACGGATATGACAGACAAGCTTCTGATACGGGCGTAATTTTAATTAATATATAAATATAAAGGCCGGTCAGCTTAGATTTCATCATCGCCGCTCTGCGTGTTTTGCTATTGCTATATTTATATAATATTTCTTGACTTTGAAAATATAACGGAGTATTTTGAGAAAAACATAATAGCACGGAGGCATAGTATTATGATCTTTGCAAAGCTGAACGCAAACGGTGAGAAACACGTATATCCCGAAGCTATCGAGAAGGCGCTTGATTTTATAAGCAATACTGATTTCATGCAGCTTAAACCAGGTAAATATATAATAGACGGCGATAAGATGTTTGCAAACGTTATGGATATGACGACGCACGGCTTTGAGGGCTCACATCCGGAAGTACACAAAAAATACGCCGATCTTATGTATTGGCCGGAGGACGGTGAAATTATTGGTGTCGCGCCTAATCTCGGCAGCGAGAAAATATTCGAGTCACACCCGGAGAATGATATCGCCCTTCTTGAAGACGTTGTGAATGAAAGCTATATCACGGCAACCGCTGGCTGCTTCGGCGTGTTTTTCCCGTGGGATGCACATCGACCCGCACTTATGATGGGCGATAGTCCTGCTACAAGCAGAAAATGCGTAATTAAAATCAGTATGGAGCTTTTTGACAGAGCTTGATGTTGAGCATATAAAAAATATAACGTTTGCCGCGAGCATATGAGTATAGAAGCATGCGGCAAGCGTTTTTTAATTATTTCGTGATTATTTGCGGTTGACCGTATTATGTTTTAATGATAAAATAAAACGTCAAATTATGTACATGAAGTGACCTTCGGAGAGAGCAAATGTGGATTTCAGATAAATGGCAGGATTTTGAGCTTATAGACTGTTCCAAGGGCGAGAAGCTGGAGCGCTGGGGAAAGTATTTTCTCGTGCGTCCGGACCCGCAGGCAATATGGGAGACACCCCGCAGAAACAGCCACTGGAACGACCGTGACGCGCGCTATCGCCGCAGCGAGACCGGCGGCGGAAGCTGGGACAGGGGACATCTGCCCGAAAACTGGCGTATAAAATACGGTGAGTTGACATTTAACGTCAAGCCCATGAATTTCAAGCATACCGGCCTTTTCCCGGAGCAGGCATGCAACTGGGACTGGGCGATGCAGAAAATACGCGGTGCCGGCAGGCAGATAAGCGTATTAAACCTTTTCGGATATACGGGCGCTGCAACCGTTGCCTGCGCCAAAGCAGGGGCAAGCGTATGCCACGTGGATGCCGCACGCGGAATGGTAGCATGGGGCAAGGATAATGCCGCGGCTTCCGGTCTGTCGGATGCGCCGATACGCTGGATTGTAGATGACTGCGGCAAGTTCGTGGAGCGCGAGATACGCCGCGGACATAAATACGACGCGATAATAATGGATCCGCCATCCTACGGACGCGGACCGGGCGGCGAGATATGGAAGCTTGAAACAAATCTCTGGCCTTTCGTGTCACTGTGTGCCGGCGTCTTGTCCGATGATCCGCTTTTTGTCATTATAAATTCGTATACGACGGGCCTTTCCGCCTCGGTACTTTCATATGTCACGGAGAGCATATTCACGAAGAAGTTCGGCGGCAGCTCTGAAGCGCAGGAGCTCGGATTGCCCGTTACGGACAGCGGTCTGTATCTGCCCTGCGGTGCAACATGCCGTTGGCAGCGCTGATAAAAATAATATTATTATATAATCCTGGAGCACAATGAGTATAATAAGTTTTGAAAATGTGCATTACACCTATCCGGGCGATGAGCTTGAAAGCCTTTGCGGTGTAAGCCTGAATATAGAAAAGGGCGAATTTGTGACGGTGCTGGGCCATAACGGCTCCGGCAAGTCCACGCTCTCAAAGCACACCAATGCAATTCTTGTGCCGGATGAGGGCCGCGTGCTGATAGACGGGATTGACACCGCAGACGAGTCGCGCATTATCGATGTGCGCCGCCGTGTGGGCATGGTCTTTCAGAATCCGGACAACCAGATTGTTGCAAACGTGGTGGAGGACGATGTCGCCTTTGCCCCGGAAAACCTCGGGATAGAGCCTGCGGAGATACGCCGCCGTGTGGACGAGGCGCTAAAGCAGGTCGGTATGTACGAGCTGCGCGAGCATGCCCCGCATCTCCTCTCAGGCGGTCAGAAGCAGCGTGTGGCCATTGCAGGCGTTCTTGCAATGCAGCCGGAGA
Organism: bacterium; assembly: GCA_963590455.1. Classification (GTDB taxonomy): domain Bacteria; phylum Bacillota; class Clostridia; order Oscillospirales; family Oscillospiraceae; genus Limivicinus. Next base: position 39,508 of record CAVAPH010000001.1, read on the forward strand.
TAATCGTGCTCGACGAGCCGACGGCAATGCTTGACCCGCAGGGACGTCAGGAGGTTATATCCACGGTTACGCGCCTGTGCCGCGAAAATGGCATGACAGTGGTGCTTATAACCCACCATATGGACGAGTGCATCAATGCCGACAGGCTTATAGTCATGTCAAACGGCAATATAGTTGCCGACGGCAAGCCGGCCGAGGTCTTCTCCGATGTGGAGCTTATGAAGCGCGAGGGTCTTGACGTGCCGGAGACTACAAGACTGATGTACGAGCTCAACGCGGAGGGCTTCTCCCTGCCGCTGAGTGCGCTCAGCCCGGCGGAGTGTGCCGAGAAGATAGCAGAAAGCCTTAATATCCGCCAATAAGCGGTAAAGTTTGAAATATCAGAGGAAAGCTAATGTCAGAGATCAAAGTGGAGGGGCTGCGCCATGTTTACAGCGCGGGGACTCCTTTTGAAAAAGTCGCTTTAGACAATATAAATATCACCGTGCCGCATGGTCAGCTTGTGGGTATAATCGGCCATACCGGCTCGGGCAAGTCAACGTTTATACAGCATCTCAACGCGCTTTTGCAGCCGACATCGGGCAAGGTCTACTGCGGCGGCAAGGATATAAATGCCGACAAGTACGCCCGCAAGGCCGTAAAGGGCGAGGTGGGGCTTGTGTTCCAGTACCCCGAGTACCAGCTCTTTGAGGAGACTGTTTATAAAGACATCGCCTTCGGACCGCGCAATCTCAAGCTGGACGAGGATGAGATAGACGCCCGCGTCCGTGAGGCTGCAGGCTTCGTTGGCGTGGACGAGGCAATGTTTGAAAAGTCCCCGCTGGAGCTCTCCGGCGGTCAGAAGCGCCGTGTTGCTATAGCCGGCGTTATTGCCATGCGCCCGGGTGTGCTTATTCTGGATGAGCCGACAGCGGGTCTTGACCCGGCAGGCTGCCGCCAGATAACAGAGAATATTCTCTCGTATCGCGAAAAAACCGGATCCACCGTCATAGTCGTCAGCCATAACATGGACGATGTCGCCGCCCTTGCCGAACGCATTCTTGTCTTCAGCCACGGCAGCATATTGATGGACGGCACGCCTGAGCAGGTTTTCAGCCAGCCGGAGCGTCTTACTGAGATCGGTCTGTCAGTCCCGCATGCGACGGAGATTGCAATGGAGCTGCGCCGCCGCGGTGTAAATCTCCCCGAGTCGATCTATACGCATGAGCAGCTCAAGGCTGCGCTGCTTGCCGCAAAGGGGGTGGCCGCATGCTGAAGGATGTTACGCTCGGTCAGTTCTTCCCGGGCAACACGATAGTGCACCGCCTCGATGCGCGCACGAAGCTGATTCTCGTAATAGTATATATTATCGCCCTGTTTCAGGCAGTCAACTGGGGGTCTTATATTGCAATGACGGTTATTACCGCGCTCTGCATGTGGGCCTCGCACATCACGGTCGCAAATATATTCAAGGGTCTCAAGCCGATGCTGTTTATCATCGTGCTCACGGCGCTGCTGAATATATTCTACACGCAGGGCACGCCCATAATACCCGGCTGGATAATAACCTGGGAGGGCATTGCGCGCTCCGTGCAGATGGTGCTGCGCATTGTGCTGCTGATAACCGGCACATTTCTCCTGACCTATACGACAAGCCCCATCGCCCTCACGGACGGCCTTGAGATTCTGATGAACCCGCTTAAAAAGATCAAGGTTCCTGTGCACGAGATGACCATGATGATGAGCATGGCGCTGCGCTTTATCCCCACGCTCATAGAGGAGACGGATAAAATAATGTCCGCCCAGAAGGCACGCGGCGCTGATTTCGAGACGGGCAATCTCATACAGCGCGCCAAAGCACTGCTGCCTATTATGGTGCCGCTTTTCGTGTCCGCATTCCGCCGCGCGGATGAGCTCGCCGTTGCAATGGAGAGCCGCTGCTACCACGGCGGCGAGGGCCGTACCCGCATGAAGCAGCTGAAAATGGCGGGCCGCGATTATATCGCACTGCTGCTCGGCGCAGTTGTACTCGCGGGCATGATAGTATTGAAAAAGCTCGGGATATGACGAGATAATAAGATGAGAAATATCGCATTGCGCTTAAAATATGACGGCAGTGCCTATCACGGCTGGCAGGTGCAGAAAAATGACGTCACTGTCGCCGAAACGCTGGACACGGCGCTCTCAAAGGTGTGCGGCCACCCCGTGCGCACGGTAGGCTGCGGCAGGACGGATGCCGGCGTACACGCGCTGCGCTACTGCGCAAATTTCCGCACCGACAGCCGCATCCCGATAGACAGAATACCGCTTGCCGTAAACACCCGTCTGCCGGGCGACATTGCCGTGTGTATGGCGACCGAGGCGGATGAGAGCTTTAACGCCATCTCCTCGTGCATAAAGAAAGAGTATATTTATAAAATACTAAACAGCAATATCCGGGACCCCTTTCTTGAAAAACGCGTCTGCTTTTACCCGCAGCAGCTGGATATGTCACGTATGAGCGCCGCGGCAAAAGCATTCGAGGGCACGCATGATTTTAAAGCCGTGCGTTCACTCGGCACAGAGACCAAGACTACGGTGCGCACGGTGCACTGGTGCCGCGCAGAAAAAGAGGGCGACGTTATAACAATTTCAATCTGCGCAAACGGATTTCTCTATAACATGTGCCGCGCAATGGTCGGCACAATGGTCTATGCCTCGTACGGCAAGCTGGAGCCGGAGGAAATCCCCGAGCTTTTGGAGATAGGCGACAGGCGGCTGACCGGCCCCACGATGCCCCCGCAGGGGCTCTATCTCAATCGCGTCTGGTACGACGGACCGGTGGGAGAAATGTTTTTGAAAGATTGAATCGGTAATTATATATATTTATTCACAATTTCATGGTATATATAGTTACAAAGACTATAAACAACGCATCATAACATCACAATTCGTGTGTTCCGGGCAACCGGTGAGTACATACAAAGGATGAGATTATATATGAAAGCTGTAATTGACATCATACTGCTGATAATAATCGCGCTGTGCATATGGGGCGGTTACAAACGCGGGCTTGTCGGCGGCATTGCCGGTATCCTTGCAATAATCGTCGCACTCTTCGGCGGCAGTCTGCTATCCTCTGCATATTCGCAGGAGGTTGTCCCCGCACTCGAGCCGTTCGTTGACGGTTATATCGACTCGCAGACGAACCGCGACGCCGTGCTGGAGAGCATGGGCTACGGCGACAGCGATTATTCGCTTGAGGATATTCTCGCGCAGGACAGCTCACTTAAATATGATTACGCGTATGAGAGCATGCTGTCTATCGGCTTTTATTCCAAGACCGCGGACAAGCTTGCAAACAAGGCGGTAGAGCTTGCGGCGAGTGACGGAGTGGACATGACCGAGGCTGTGGTTTCGGTTGTGTGCGACACGGCGACATACGTCGGCGGGCTTGCACTCTGCTTCCTGCTGATATTAATATTTCTCATTGCGATTGCAAACGTCGGCAATCTCTCACTGCGTCTGCCGAACATGGAAAATCTCGACGAGATAGGCGGCGCCGTGGTGGGCTTCGTGAAGGGCTTTATCTACTGTGTGCTGCTGTGCTGGCTTTTGAGCTTCCTTGGTCTTATTATCGGCAAGGATACTCTGGCGAACACGACGCTTGCGAGATTCTTTATGGTCTTTGATTTTCTGACGGGTACGCTTTTATAAAATAACATACGGATTAGGGCGCCTACACGGCGCTTTAGTTCGAGAAATTATTAAGTATGGGTTTACCTGATATTATATATTAGCCGCGGCGTATAATAAAACACCGCGCGGAGGAGAAGTATGCAGCCAACAATGTGTTCACGCTGCGGAAAAAACGTGGCAATAATATTCATAACCAAGATAGAAAACGGGCAGTCCAAAAACGAGGGACTCTGCCTTAAGTGCGCGCGCGAGCTGCACATAAAGCCGGTGGATGATGTCATCAACAAGATGGGCATATCCGATGATGATCTCGATAATATTTCCGGCGACATGATGAACGCGATGAACGGCGTGGAGGAGCTTATGTCTCTCGACGACGAAGATGCCGGCAGCGATGACGACGGCAAGACCGCGACATTCCCGTTCCTCAGCCGTCTTTTCGGCGGCCCTGCCGGAAACGGAAATAATAACGCACAGGATCAGGGCGGCAGCATCCCGCAGGATAAGCCGCGCCAGGATAATAACCAGCAGCAGCCCAAGGGCAAGCGCAAGTTCCTGGACAACTACTGCATTGACCTGACCGCACGCGCAAGAGCAGGCAAGCTCGATTCCATGATCGGACGCGAGGAGGAGCTTGAGCGCGTCATCCAGATACTCAACCGCCGCCAGAAGAATAACCCCTGCCTTATCGGCGAACCCGGCGTCGGCAAGACTGCGATTGCGGAGGGGCTTGCTCAGCGCATCGCAATGGGTAATGTCCCGTACAAGCTGCAGGATAAGCAGGTCTTTCTGCTCGATCTGACCGCACTTGTCGCCGGCACGCAGTTCCGCGGCCAGTTTGAAAGCCGCATGAAGGGCCTTATCGAAGAGGTACGCAAGCAGGGCAATATAATACTCGTGATTGACGAGGTGCATAATATTGTCGGCGCGGGCGATGCCGAGGGCAGCATGAACGCCGCCAATATATTAAAGCCCGCACTCTCCAGAGGCGAGATACAGGTCATCGGCGCCACTACATTTGCCGAGTACCGCAAGCATATAGAGAAGGACTCCGCACTCGAGCGCCGCTTCCAGCCGGTCACCGTGAATGAGCCGTCCATTGAGGACAGCGTGAAGATTCTGCTGGGCATTGCGCATTATTACGAGAAATATCACGGCGTGCATATCTCCGAGGAGATGTGCCGTCAGGCCGTGCTTCTGAGCGAGAGATACATTACGGACCGCTTCCTGCCGGACAAGGCTATAGATCTTATAGACGAGGCCTGCTCGGATGTAAATCTCAAGGATGAGGGAATTAACTCTCTCATGCTCAAGGAGCGGGAGCTTGAAAATGTCCGCTATGAGCGCGAGGGGCTTATGAGCGCCGACGCACCCGCGGGCGTTGAGATGAATGATGAAATGCTCGACAAGCGCTACGCCTGCATTGCGGAGCTGCGCAGCAAGGAGCTTAAGCTGCAGCAGGAGATTGACGAGCTCAAGCACCGCAGCCGCCCTGAGCTCACGCTTGATAATCTGGCACGCATAATCGAGCTGTGGACAAAGATCCCGGCCTCCAGCATCCGCGAGGATGAGTATGAGCGCCTTGCAAAGCTCGACGAACGCCTCAAGGCGCATATCGTCGGACAGGATGAGGCGGTTGACGCAGTGTGCGCCGCAATAAAGCGCAGCCGCGTCGGCTTAAAAGTGAAACGCAAGCCCGTCAGCTTTATCTTCGTCGGCGGCACCGGCGTCGGCAAGACGGAGCTTGTCAAACGCCTTGCAGCGGATATGTTTGATTCGCCCGAGTCACTTATTCGCCTTGATATGTCTGAATTCATGGAGAAGTTCTCCGTTTCACGCATTATCGGCTCACCTCCGGGATATGTCGGCTATGATGAGGCCGGACAGCTGACCGAGAAGATACGCCGCAAGCCCTACAGCGTGGTGCTCTTCGACGAGATAGAGAAGGCGCACCCCGATGTGATGAATATACTCCTGCAGATTCTCGATGACGGACGCATTACCGATGCGCAGGGCCGCACCGTCAACTTTGAAAACACCGTCATCGTCATGACCACGAACGCGGGCAGCTCCAACAAGACCGGCTCCGTCGGCTTCGGCGGCACTCTGAGCGATATGACAAAGGAGCGCACGATGAAGGCACTCAACGAGTTCCTGCGCCCCGAGTTTATCAACCGTGTGGATGAGGTCGTATGCTTCAACCAGCTCACTGAGGAGAACTTCCGCGGCATTGCGGAGCTTATGCTCGGCGAGGTGCGCACCGTGCTTGAAGAGCGCGGACAGACGCTTGACTGGGACGAGAAGCTTGTCGATTATCTCGTGTCCAAGGGTTACTCCGCAACGTACGGCGCGCGCAATCTGCGCCGCCTGATCCAGAAGGAGATAGAGGACGTTCTGGCAGAAAAGATCATCGAGCGCCGCGGCGAGGATATAAAGCATATCTCACTCTCGGCACAGGATGACAAGGTAATCGTTGAGATGAAAGGAGACCAAGATGGCGAAGCTTGAAATAATCAAGGGCGATATCACATTGCAGCATGTTGACGCGATAGTCAACGCGGCGAACCGCTCACTTCTCGGCGGCGGCGGAGTTGACGGCGCAATCCATCGTGCCGCAGGGCCTGAGCTCCTGGCGGAGTGCCGCACGCTTAACGGCTGCGAGACCGGCGAGGCCAAGATAACAAAGGGCTATAATCTGCCTGCAAAGCACGTCATTCATACCCCCGGCCCAATCTGGCGCGGCGGTACCCACGGCGAGCCGGAGCAGCTTGCATCCTGCTACCGCAACTGCCTGAGGCTTGCTGTTGAAAACGACTGCAAGACGGTGGATTTCCCGTCCATAAGCACAGGCGTGTATTCTTATCCGATAGAAAAGGCCGCGAAGATCGCAGTTTCGACCATAATGACGTTCCTTGAAGATCACCCGCAGATTGAGCGCGTGCGCATGGTCTGCTTCAGCGAGTCCAACAGGAAAACCTATCAGGACGCGCTTGACGAGTATCTCGCAAAGGCATGAAGAGAGTAGTAAAGCTGCAGTATAATTCGCCTGTCGTGCTGACGTTTGCGCTGCTGTCGCTGGCGGCGCTCATACTCGGCAAGCTCACCGGCGGATGGACGACGACTAAGCTCTTCTCTGTCTACCGCTCCTCACCGGCGGATCTGCTCACGTACCCACGCTTTATCCTGCACGTGCTCGGCCACAGCAGCTACTCGCACTATATCGGCAATATCATGATGCTGCTTGTCATCGGTCCCACGCTTGAGGAGCGCTACGGCAGTAAATGCCTGCTGGAGACGATAGTTATAACAGCGCTGGTTTCCGGCATGATACAGTGGCTCTTCTTCCCGAATACCGCGCTGCTCGGCGCATCGGGAATAGTATTCATGATGATCGTCATGTGCTCGCTCTCCGGCATGAAGAACGGCTGCATCCCGCTTACGCTGGTGCTTGTGCTGATATTATATATCGGCGGCGAGATTATCGACGGCGTGACGCTCAAGGACAACGTCTCCCAGCTGACGCATATCATCGGCGGCATATGCGGCGCGGTCCTCGGCATTGCGATGAGAAAATAAATTAAATTATAAAAAGATGCGCCGCGTGCGCATCTTTTATAATATCAGGAGGAAAAATGCCATGGAAAAACTGCTTATCAGCTCATGCCTTCTGGGCAACAACTGCAAATACAGCGGCGGCAATAACCGCCTGCCGGATGAGCTGCTCTCGGCGCTGAGGGCAAAATATACACTCATACCCGTCTGCCCGGAGACTGCCGGAAAGCTGCCCATTCCCCGTGAACCGAGCGAGAGAGTCGGCAAGCTTGTGCTCAGCCGCAGCGGCAGGGACGTCACCGCGGAATACACGGCGGGCGCGGATGCGGCGGAGTATCTCGTGAAAAGCCACGGAATTAAAATTGCGCTGATGAAGGCCAATTCACCGTCATGCGGCAGCGGCAGCATATACGACGGGAGCTTTTCAGGCACGCTTATACCGGGAGACGGTGTGACGACGCAGCGCCTTCGCAAATTAAACGTGAAGGTGTACTCCGAGAAGGAAATAGAAAAGCTGATTTAATCACGGCATGAATAAACTGTTAAATCATTTGGAAACAGGCGTGCAAAAACGCCTGTTCTCTTGACATTACGGGGCGAAATCTATAATATGTTGTGGGCGCAAAATGCCTGTAACTTTTGTAAAACGCCTGCGTATATATTATTGCAGACGTGCGTTGCAGCATAAAATCCGTGTTAAGAATCGGAAAAGATTAAAATAATACAGAACTTTTTTCCGCAAATTGCGTCTGATAGCCTGTCCGCCGAAGTGCGGAGTATTGAAACACAACGAATTGCGTTATCTGACCGGCTCTGTCCGGACGGAGGAACAATTAGGAGGATAAAATGAAAAGAAACCTTACCAAGCTCACGGCTCTTCTTTTAGTGCTCGTCATGGCGCTGTCCCTTTGCGCCTGCGGCAGCGGAAGCAGCTCGAAGAGCAGCACTTCAGAGGAGGAGACTCCGACCAATGTCTATAACACCGAATTCACCACGATAGTCAGCGGCGTAAAGAATTCGCTCAACCCCGTGCTCTACTCCGGCAACGGCTTCTATGCCGTTACGTACGAGCTCGTTGAAGACGAGAGCGCGCCGACAGAAGAGAACACGGAAGAAAGCGCGAATGAAACTGCAGCTGAAAGCACATACGCAGTAGCTGAAACCTCAGATCCCCAGACCTACGCTTCGATGATCAGCTATGTTGACTTCTCAGGCACGGTAAGCGAGCTTGTAAAGTATGCACCCAAGACCGCCGAGAACACGGAGAACTATAAAGACTTCTACTCCGGCAGCAGCATATTCGGAATGGCAGAGACCTCCGACGGCAAGCTTGTCACCATTGAAAGCACGTATTCATCCTGGTATGAGGGACCGGACAACTTCACCTCTGACGACGCCGAGTATTATAATTACCAGAATTACAACAACGCCTATTATCTGCGCGTTCTCGACAGCGAAGGCAATGAGCTCAGCTGCGTGACCCTGGATGTCGATGAGAACGAAGGAATCTCCATCGGTCAGGCGCTTACCCTTGACGACAATGACAATGTTATCTTAGGTATGGGCGATTCCGTATGCGTTATAGGCCTCGACGGACAGCAGGTCATGAAAATTAATGCGGCCGAAGAGAGCTCCGGCGACTACTTCTACATTGACAGTATCATCAAGCTCAACGACGGCAGCATCGCCGTGACCACCTATGCCAACGGCGGCGAGGAGCTGTGGCTGCTTGACGAGAGCACCAAGGGCTTCGGCGACAAGTATACTCTGCCGTCCAGCGCCTACGGTATCATCTCCGGCGGCGGTAATTACCAGCTCTATTACACCAGCGGCACCAATTTCTACGGCTTTAATCTCGGAGACAGCGAGGCAACCCGCCTCTTCAACTGGATAAACTGCGATATCAACAACAGTGACGGCGGCCTTACGTACGTCCGTGATGACGGCAGCATAGTCACGGTTATAAACGACTACGACTCCGCCGAGGAGACCTATGAGGTCAGCCTCGCCACCGTCAGCCTTGTCCCGTATGACTCCGTTCCCCACAAAGAGGAGATCACCCTTGCAACCCAGTACCTCAGCTGGACTGTAAGAGACCAGGTAATTTCCTTCAACCGCAAGAACGACCAGTACCGCATAGTCGTCAAGGATTATTCTCAGTACAACACCGACGAGGATTATTCCGCCGGCCTCACCAAGCTCACAACCGAGATTCTTGCCGGCAACACCCCGGATATTCTGGACCTCACCGGATTGCCCTATACTCAGCTTGCGGCAAAGGGCCTGCTTGAGGACCTCTACCCCTATATGGACAGCGACAGTGAGTTTGGCCGCGAGGACTTCTTCCCCAACGTTCTTGCAGCGCTTGAGGTCAACGGCAGCCTGTACTCCACGGCTTCAAGCTTCTACCTCAACAGCGTAATCGGCGCGTCCTCCGTCGTCGGCGATGAGCCGGGCTGGACCTATGACGAGTTTAATGCGGCACTTGCATCAATGCCCGAAGGCTGCGAGCCCTTTGATCGCTACACCACCCGCGACACTATTCTCCAGACCTGCCTTAACCTCGACATGGATAAGTACGTCGACTGGACTACCGGCAAGTGCGACTTTAATAACGAGAGCTTCACCCAGCTCCTTGAGTTTGCCGCCCAGTTCCCGGAGACCTTTGACTGGGAGAACTATGACTACTCCAATGAGGACAACGCAACTACGCGCATTGCCCAGGGCAAGCAGATGCTCATGATGACCAGCATCTACTCCATTACGGATATTATCTATGATGATCAGTACTTCGGCGGCAGCTCCACCTACATCGGCTACCCGACCTCTGACGGCAGCGTCGGCAATCTTATCACCCTTGCAGACTCCGGCTACGCAATGTGCTCAAAGAGCACCCATAAGGACGCAGTCTGGCAGTTCCTGAGAAACTTCTTCACCGAGAAGGGACAGAGCAGCGTGTATGCTATCCCGACTAATATCAACGTCTATAATTCAAGACTCAAGGAGAGCATGACCGTCCAGTACGAGAAGGACGACAACGGACAGTACAAGCTCGACAAGGACGGCAACAAGATCCCTGTGACCCTCGGCAGCTACACCGGCTCCGACGGCAAGACAGTTAAGTTCTACTCCATCACACAGGAACAGGCGGATAAGCTCTACCAGGCGCTCACCTCCGCCACCGCCCTCAACGACTACACGCAGAACAGCATCTTCACCATCGTAAAAGAGCAGTCCCAGGCCTACTTCGAGGGCCAGAAGACCGCAGAAGAGGTCGCAAAGCTCGTACAGAGCAAAGCCAATATCTACGTCAACGAACAGAGATAAATCAAATAACCCAATCCCAAACGGGGCAGCACAACCTGCTGCCCCGTTTTTAAAACCGCGCACGGTACCGAGCTTAAAAAGACTAATACCCATCCCCGCTTCGTCACATTCCGTCACTCAATTGTTTCCACAATTTAATAGAACGTTAAACCCGTATATGTTGAAATAACGCTGTTTTTGATGTATTATAAACAAGATGGTGTATTATGCCATTATACGGAAAAACTGCGTTGCTGCCTTGCTTTTTGCTTGGCTGCACAAATCTGATTTTATTAAAAAAGCGTATTATTTAATGAAAAGTCATAAGTTGAAATTAAACGAGAAGTCGAAGGACTTCCTGCACAGTCTGTGCTTCCTCTCGCCGAGCCTTTTGGGCGTGTGCGTGTTCTTCATCGTGCCTTTCGGCGTGGTGGTGTACTACTCGCTGATTGACGGCGTCGGTTCGAGAAACTTTGTCGGGCTTGAGAATTTTATAAAGCTTTTTCAAAACTCGGCCTTTCTCCTCGCCGCGAAGAATACGCTGATCTTCTCGGCATGGGCGGTGCCGCTGGCGGTCATACTCTCTATGATACTGGCGCTGCTGCTTGAGGCGCGTATTCCGCTCAAATCGCAGTTTCGCACCTTCTTCCTGAGCCCGATGATGGTGCCTGTCGCCTCCGTTGTGCTCATATGGCAGGTGCTCTTTAACTACAACGGCACGATAAACGAATTCTTGATGGTCTTCGGCGCGGATAAGATCGACTGGCTGCAGTCGCAGCACAGCATTGCCGTCGTTCTGCTGCTGTTTTTGTGGAAAAACCTCGGCTACTTCATGATTCTCTTCATGGCGGGCCTTGCCAACATACCCAAGGAGCTTCTGGAGGTGGCGGACGTAGAGGGCGCGGGCGAGCTTTATAAGTTTTTTGCCATTAAGCTGCGTTATCTCTCGCCGACGGTGCTCTTTGTCATGATCCTCTCGCTCATCAACTCCTTCAAGGTCTTCAGAGAGGTGTATCTGCTGACGGGCGACTACCCGTATGAAACGCTGTATATGCTGCAGCACTTCATGAACAACACCTTCAAGTCTCTCGATTATCAAAAGCTCTCTGCCGCGGCCGTCGTGATGGCGATTGTAATGGTCGTAATCATCGCGCTGCTGTTCAAGGCGGAGGACTGGTTCGGAAAGGACGTGGAGGGATGAAGAAAAAGCGTTATTTCGGCCGTGCCGTGACATTTATACTCTGCCTGATCTTTGCGATCCTCTTCCTGCTGCCGACTGTGCTGACGATAACAAACTCCTTCATGTCGGAAGCGGAGATAAAGGCAAACTACGGCATGATTTTCTCAACGACCTCCGGCGGCTACGTCTCCAAGACGGTCAATCTCAAGTTTATCCCCGACAAGGTCACGCTCTCGCAGTACATTACCGGCCTTATCAAGACGCCGGAATATCTCCTTAAATTCTGGAACAGCATAATCCTTGTCGTGCCTATCGTCGTGCTTCAGGTGGCAATCGCCGCGGTCGCCGCGTATTCGTTCACACGCTGGCGCGGCAGAATAAGAAGCGGCATATTCTTCTTTTATGTCATTCTTATGCTCATGCCCTATCAGGTAACCCTCGTGCCGAACTACCTTGTCAGCGACTGGCTGGGCATACTCAACACCCGCTGGGCGATAATACTGCCGGGCGTGTTCGCACCGTTCTCGGTTTTCTTGCTGACAAAATTCATGCGCCGCATACCCTACGCCCTCATAGAGGCGGCGAAGGTGGACGGGGCAGGCGAGTGGGAGATTTTCACGAAGGTCTGCCTGCCGCAGTGCCGCTCGGCGCTGTACTCCATCGCAATATTGGTCTTCATCGACTACTGGAACATGGTCGAGCAGCCGCTTATCCTCCTTGATGATGCGGACAAGCAGCCGCTTTCGGTGTTCCTCTCGTCTATAAATTCCGGTGAGATCGGCCTTGCCTTTGCAATGGCCACAGTGTATATGATCCCCACACTGCTGTTGTTCCTCCACGGTGAGGAGTACCTTGTCGAGGGTATTGCAAACTCCGGCAGCGTCAAGGGATAAGCGTCACAGCGAGGTAATTAATATGGAAACAAAACCAAACAGAGCCTGGGTAAAGGATGCGGCGATAGTATTCCTTGTGATACTTCTTGTGCTCACATTCTTCTCCAACACTATTATGAACCACTCTCTGCCGGAGGTCGCCACACAGATGGTCTCCAACGGCACAATAACCGCCAAAGTGCGCGGCACCGGCACGGTTACGGCAGTCGGCACGCACAAGGTCAAGGCGACGGATTCCATCACCATCGGCAGGGTCCTCGTCAAGTCCGGGCAGGAGGTCAACGCCGGTGACGTGCTCTTTGTCCTCGGCGCGGCGGACAGCTCAAAGCTTGAGGAGGCATACGCCACTCTTGAGGATCTGCAGGCCAGCTACGCCCAGCAGGCCGCCAGCTCTCCCATACTCAGCCAGTTTGTTGAAGAACAGAATGCGGTTGAACAGGCATATCAGGACTACGAGGATGCAGAGGATGCATACAATACGGCTAAAGCAGAGGAAACAAGCGCTGCATCATCAGCTGAAGTTAAGAAGCTGCTGCAGCAGAAGTCCGATACGGAGACTGCTTTGACGACGGCAACGCAGGAGCTCGACAGAGAGAAACTTGAACTGAGCTCAATAGAAGCTGCGCTTGCAGGTGCAAAAAGCACGTATACTACACTCTACACACAGTACTTGCAGCAGAACAATGACGCGGCAGCTCCGGCTGAAAATCCGGGTGATGCTGCTAATAACGAATCTGGTGATGGAGCAAAGCAAGATGAAAGCAAGTCTCAAACTGTCAAAACCGTCACTAAGGAAGAGGTAGACCAGGCAGAGCAAAAAGTTAAAGAGCTTGAGCAGCAGAAAAGCGATAAAGAAGCTGAATTGGTAGACGGAGTTACCAGAGTACAGTATATCAGCAACAAGCAGTATGAGGTAGACACACTCACGCAGAAGCTCACAGCGATAAACACACAGCTTACGGCTCTCGGTGGAAATGCGTCGAATGTTGATGCTTTAGAGAGAGCCATGAATACAGCATATAATAATTATCTGGCTAAACAGGAAGCTCTGAACAACAAGCTCGCAAGTCAGAACCAGTCTGTTGCGTCTTCTTCTGCCAGCCTTACTGCCATATCCAACAAGATCAAGCGCCAGCAGGAGAAGATAAAGAAGCTCTCCGGCGAGGGTGACTCCAACACCATCACGGCGAACGTCTCCGGTACCGTCACCGAGGTCAACTGCACGGCGGGAGACAGCATGATCAAGGACGATATCCTCTGCGCCATCGAGGTGCCGGATCAGGGCTACACCGTCAGCTTCTCCGTCACGAACGATCAGGCAAAGCGTCTGCACGTCGGCGACACGGCGACAATCAGCAACTATTACTGGGGCAACGAGATAGTCGCAACCCTCTCAAGCATACAGACTGATAAGAAAAAGCCCATGACCAACAAGACGCTGACCTTTAACCTTGAGGGCGACGTCACCTCCGGCTCGGAGCTTACTATCTCCGTCGGCCAGAAGAGCGCAAACTATGATACCATCATACCCAACAGCGCCATCCGCTCCGACTCCAACGGCAGCTTCGTCCTTGCGGTCACGGCGAAGAACTCACCTCTCGGCAACCGCTATATTGCAAAGCGCGTCAAGATAGAGGTGCTCGCGCAGGATGACAACAATGCCGCAGTCACCGCGGATCTCTCCAACGGCGATTACGTCATCACCACATCCTCCGCACCTATTTCCAGCGGCGACATGGTTCGCCTTGCGGACAGTGAGAAGTAAATAGAATTATGACTCGGGAGCCACCGTAATTCGCGGTGGCTCCGACAGAAAAGAAGTATGAAGAAGATAGTCCGTAAACTCGGAATCAAAAAGATAATATTATACTCCGTTGAGCTTCTTATGGTGCTTGTCGCAATAGGCAGCTTTATCGGCATTCACGCACTCTCCGAGCTGCTGCCAAGTCAGCTTGCGGCGGAGCGCTGGCAGGGGACGAGCGATAAAAAATACGCCCAGGTCAGCTGCTTCCTCACGCTTGACGGAAAGGTCAGCAAAAACCAGATCGGCAGCTTCCGCGAGGAGATGGCGAAAAAGCTCAAGGAGGCGGCACTGACCATAGACAATACGGACGTGCTCACGTCGGATGCGTGGAGCTGCGTCAACAAGGTCAGCGTGCAGAGCTCTCTCGGCAGCGGCACGGTGCAGGCCACGGCAGTCGGCGGAAATTATTTCGACTTCCACCCGATAACACTGCTCAGCGGCAACTATATCACCGACTCCGACCTGATGCAGGACCGCGCTCTGCTCGACGAGGACACGGCGTGGCTGCTCTTCGGCTCGACGGATATTCAGGGGCTGACATTTAAGATAAACGGCGCTACCTTCACCGTCGCCGGCGTTATAGAGCGCGAGCAGGATTTTGCCTCAAAGCTCGCCTATAAGGACGGCATGGGCATATTTATCTCATATGACGCGTGGGAGGATCTTGTCAACGGCACGGGCATAGCTGAAAACGTCGTCACTGCCGAATCAAGCGACACGTCGTCAAGCTCAAGCTCCGGCACGTCTTCAAGCTCCACCGGCAGCCTCGGCGGCATACAGTGCTATGAGGTCGTTATGGCGGAGGCTGTCACCGGCTTTGCAAAGAACGTCGTAAAGGACAAGTTCCCGATAGGTCAGGGCGAGATCGTCTGCAACTCCACGCGCTACACATACTCGAATCTCTGGAGCCTGCTCAAGAGCTCCGGCACGCGCTCTATAATATCCCACGGCGTAATGTACCCGTACTGGGAGAACGCCGCCCGTGTGGTGGAGGACAGAGCGGTGCTGCTGCTCGCCGTGGCTATTCTCTCGCTCATTCTCCCCGGCGTCACCGGTCTGGTGCATATTATAAAATACGCGATTATCGGCAAACGCAAGCTCGCCGATGAGCTTATCCCCCGCTGGAAGGACAGAGCCGAGGAGGCTATCCGTTCGCGTGAGCGCAAACAGTGGCTCAGACACCATGTTGTCAGAAGGCGCCGCGGCTCAAACTACGGCGATGAGGACGAGATCGGCATGTCCGCGCCCGCCGAGCCCGCAAGTATTCCGGATAACACGCCGGATAATACGCCCGATGAGAGCGATGAGAGCAATACGGACGAGCATGAGAGCGAGAGCGAAGCCGAGGCAGAGAATAAAAATAATAAAAAATCCGATGAATCCTTCGACTCGCTTTTCGACGATGACGATGATTAAAAATGATCCGGAGCACTTGAGTGCTCCGGATTTTATAATAATTATTATAAATTATATCTGGTGTATGAGATTTGCCTTTGCGCGGGGCTTCGGATATGCGATGAGATACGCAACGATGCACAGCGGGAGGGACGCGACCACGTCTATGACAGAGTGCTGCTTCATGAACACCGTGGAGATGCTTATCAGTATGCAGCACGCCACGTTGACAATGCGCCAGCCTGTGCTTGAGAATCGCGGCGTATACCACAGCGCGTACATAGCTGCAAACGAGCCGATCACGTGCAGCGAGGGGCAGACGTTCGTGTCCGTGTCGAAGGTATAGAATAACGCTATGAACTGCGTGAGTATGTTGTCGCGCTCAAAGCTTGTAGGCCGCAGGTGCTGGCAGTTCGGGAAGACGAGGTATACAAGCAGCGTCGCCGAATAGCTGATGATTATAAACCACATCATCTTTCTGAAGTTTGCCACATCGCAGAGAAAGACGTATACAACCGCGCCCGTCAGGTAGACAAACCAGAACAGATACGGGATAAGAAACCACTCGCAAAACGGAATCATATCATCAAGCGCGCAGTGAACAACGAGATAGGCGGCCGGATGATAAACCCGTTCGACGAAGAAAAACATAAGCCCGTATATCGGCCAGTAGAGCAGCAGCTTGAAATGACTGTACTCCGGTGTTCCGAGCTTGTCAAATGAAAAATTACGCAGATCGGTCTTGTTCATGATTATCCATCACCTTGTAAATACATTCTGCCGGTGTCTCCGTGCCGGTACCTCTGAGCGCCGCGGACATCTCACTGCGCCGCTGAGCGTCATTTATGAGCTCTATCGCAGCCGCTGCAAGTCCGTCGGGCGTGTCGGCAGTTACCGCGCCGCCGCAGCCGGTGAAATATTCTAAATTGTGAGATTCGCAGCCCGCAACCGCATCGACAAGCACCATCGGCAGGCCCATAGCTGCGGCCTCCGTCGTGCTCAATCCGCCGGGCTTTGTTATATACACATCTGCCGAGCGCATGTAAAGCGGCATGTTGCTGACCTTCGCCTCAATGTGCACGTGGGGATTCATATAAAACGCATCGTAGAGCTGCTCGTGGAGCTTCTCGTTGCTGCCGCATATTACGGTCAGCTCCGCATCAACCGGCAGCAGTGCGGAGAGCTTTTCGGTCAGCTCCGCCATCGGCCCGCAGCCCATGCTGCCGCACATCATGAGAATGTGGCTGTGCTCATGCGGAATGCCGAGCATACGCTTTGCCGCGTCCCTGTCGCCCTCGGTGTAGAACTGCGCCCTTGCGGGAAGACCGCTTGCGATGATTTTTTCCGCAGGCACGCCGCAGTATTCAAACTCCTCGCGAAGCGCCTCCGCCGGAATGAAGTAATATTGCAGAGCCGAGTCCGCCGTGCCGGGGGAGCAGGTGTAGTCCGTTGCGACGAAAGCCGTCTTGATCGGCAGGTGATGCTTCTCCATCATCGCGGTCAGTGCGAGCGCTGCGAATATGTGCGTGCAGATGACGCAGTCATAGCCGCCTTTGCGGATGTATTTATACAACCTTTCAGACCCCGAAGTCAAGTACTCATATATTAAAGTATCCTTCTGGAACGGGGAAGCGTGCTTTTCCACCTCGTCGTAGCCGCTTTTGAACAGCCGCGGGAGGTGCCGGTATATGCGCACATGCCAGTTGCATATGAACTTGGATGCCTTTTTAGAGATAAACGAGAGCGAGTCCGTTATGTCGCAGGGCACGCCGTGTGCCTCGAAGCACTCCTTGAGCGCCCTTGCGCAGGAGTTATGCCCCTCGCCTGTGTTGGCGCTGAGTATGAGGGTACGCTTCATTTGCCACCTCCGCTGCGTCTGCTGCGGTGATCAGCGAGTCTTTGCAGCCGCGGGCGGTTGTAGCGCTGAATAATAATAAACGGCAGGTTGCCGAAGAGAACATATACCGCGGCGATGATTATACCGCCGACGCCCGGCCATATGAACGGGAACGCGACAGCGCACACGCACAGCAGTACATGTGTCAGCTCCGCAACGCAGGTCTCCTGCAGCATGCGCGGCAGATCCGCGAGCGTGTCGGACGTTATGCGCTTTTCCGGCATGATGCGCTTGAAAATGCGGCTCATATCCGGAACCTTGCTCTGCCAGTCCTTCACGCGCAGAAGCTTGTGCAGCTTTGCCTCTTTTTCGTGGCACTTAAACGGAAACGCATCGCTGCGAAACCACGTCTTCGGAACAAGCCGCCCTATTACGAAGGACAGCACGCCCAGAGCCGCCGCGTATATAAGGCAGCCGATAAAGCCTGATATTTTTCTCTTTTTCATATTTTTCCTCAACTAAGCTCTCTTGTTAAAAATATATTTTCCCAACAAATAATCTAACATCATATTAGCAACGCTGCGTCAACCTAATATCAACGTTTCGTGAACTTTGGTTGAAATGAGGTTTATTTTGGCAGATTATAATGAAATCCTAAAGAAATATTAATAATCCGGCATTATTCCCGGAATAAAATGCGTAATTAAATATACAGGGAGGAGAAACGATGAGAAGAACGATAAGAAGAATAATATCCGTCCTGCCCGCCGTGGCAATACAGGTAGCGCTGCTTCTGGTGCTGATGAAGTGGCTGTCGAGCTATGCGGCGATTATAAACTTCGTATTGTCTCTGCTCTCCATCGTGCTGGTATTATATATTATTATCAAGCGCGACGAGGCGGCATACAGAACGCTGTGGCTGATGGTTATTCTCCCGTTTCCCGCTGCAGGTGTGCTGCTGTATCTCCTCTTCGGCAACAAGCGCACTGCCCGTCCGCTTCAGCACCGGCTTGCCGCCTCCTTGCCGAAAAAGGAGAATGCCGAGGAGAGCAACACAGACATAGTCTGCAATCTCCGCGCCGAGGAGCCGCGCCTTGCCCAGACCTTCATGTATATCCAGAAAAAGAGCGGCTGCCCCGTCCTTGCAAACGAGAGCGCTAAATATTACGCCCTCGGTGATGATATGTTCCCGGACATGCTCGAGGATCTGCGCCATGCGGAAAAATATATCTATATCGAGTATTTTATAATTCAGCACGGAGTGATGCTTGACTCTATCTTGGACATTCTCAAGCAGAAGAACTCCGAGGGCGTCGACGTGCGCATTATCTACGATGATCTCGGCAGTATTTCCACGTTTTCCGCCGATGACCGCCGCGAGCTGCGTGAGTCGGGCATAAGATGCATTGCGTTCAACCCCATGTATGCCATCGGCGGCACGCTCAACTACCGTGACCACAGAAAAATAATGGCAATCGACGGGAAGGTCGCATACACGGGCGGCGTGAATCTTGCGGACGAGTATATAAACCAGAAGGAGCGCTTCGGCAAGTGGAAGGATATAGGCTTCCGCATAACAGGGGAGAGCGCCAGGGTCTTTGCCGCCCTCTTTGAAATATTCTGGAACGCCTTCTCCGAGTGGCAGCCGGAGAGGATAGAGCTGCCTGAGGATGAGAAAATACAGTGCCTCCCCGCACCGGAGAAATCAGACGGCTATGTCCTGACCTACAGCGACTCGCCCATATATTCAGAGGCGGTAAGCTATAATCTCTATATAGACATACTCTCGCAGGCGCGCGATTACGTCTGGTTTTATACGCCGTATTTCACACCCGGAGATGAGCTGCAGGCGGCGTTTATCCGCGCGGCGGAGCGCGGCGTCGATGTGCGCGTGATACTCCCCGGCATACCGGACAAGAAAATTATCTACAGGCTTTCGCACAGCTACTGTCAGGCACTGCTTGAGGCGGGCGTTAAGATATACGAGTATACACCCGGCTTCCTGCACGCCAAGGCCTGCATTGCGGACGATGTTCTCGGCACCGTCGGCACGGTAAATCTCGATTACCGCAGTCTTTTCCTGCACTTTGAGAACAACACGCTTTTTTATAAGGCCTCGCTTCTCGGCGATCTGAAAAAGGATTTTATAAGCACCCTCTCCGAGTGCCGTGAGCTCAAGCCCTACGACAGAAAAAAATATCTGCGCCGCGGAATAGTGGACGGTCTGCTCCGTGTCTTTGCCCCGCTGTGCTGAGAATTACGAGAAAAATATATAATTCGCATAAACGGTCGAGCATATCGGCCGTTTATATTTTTCTTGATAAAAAAAGGCTCATGGCGTATAATAACATGAATTATTTTGTGCCATGACAGGCCATGATAGGAATATGCCATGAAAAGCTGGATAAAAAAATACGCGGCGTTAATACTGTCGCTGGTGATAATAAGCGGGGTCTGCTTTCTCTTCGGCAGCCGCAAGGAGGGTATGTTTATCGATGAGATATACACCTACGGCCTTGCAAACAGCTATTATGCGCCATATGTGACGGATCTCAAGGACGGCGACCTTATCGACAAGGTCATAACGCGCGATGAGCTTTATGACTATCTCTCCGTCGACGATGACGACAGATTTGCCGCCGGATCTGTATATTACAATCAGACGCAGGATGTCCACCCGCCGCTGTATTACTGGCTGCTGAACTTCTTCTCGTCGCTCTGCCCCGGGGAGTTCTCGATGTGGATCGGCCTCGGACTTAACTATTTTATATATATCGCGGCGCTGCTTTTGCTCTATAAGCTCGTAATGCTGCTCTTTGACAGCCGATTGAACGCCGTGGCGGCGGTGCTGCTCTACGGCTTGAGCACCATTGGCCTCTCCACGATGCTGATGATACGCATGTATGTGCTGCTCATGTTCTTCACCGTGCTGCTGGGCTATCTCATTGCAGAGCTGATGTGCAAAAAGCGCACCCTGCTCTATCCGCTCATAGGCCTCACGATTTTCCTCGGGCTTATGACGCAGTATTACTTCGTCTTCTACGCCTTCTTCGTCTGCCTTGCCTATGATATCTACGCACTGATAAAGAAGGATTACCGCGGCTTTGTGATGTTCTCGCTGGCGGCACTGTGCGGCGCCGTGTGCCTGATTCCGGCATTCCCTGCCTGCCTTGATCAGCTCTTCGCGGATAAGCTGGTCTCCGGCGGCAACGCTGTTGAAAATCTCACCACGGTCTCGCAGTATTCCGAGCGCATAGGCACGTTTGTCAGCGACTCGCGCCACCGCATGAAGGCAATTGTCTACACCGCAATCGTGCTTGTGCTCGCGGGGCTCATCTGCTGCAAAAAGATTTCCGCCGCCGTGCGTGAAAAGCGCGTGCACTTTGATTCGCTCGTGCTGATAATCCCGGCGTTTGTCTGCTTCTTCCTCATCGCCGTCATTGCGCCGGTTACGGAGATAAGATATATATATAATCTCGTCCCCATGCTGGTTCTCGCGGTCAGCTTCCTGCTGCACCTTGTCGAGCAGGGCGATATTGAGCACAGCGGCAAACGCGGCGTGCAGGATGCGCTCGCAATTATAATACTCGTCCTCTGCCTCTGGGAGGCGCGCTGCATTGCGCCGGATTATCTCTACGATGAGTACAGCGATTATGATGAAATGCTGCAGGCGCACAGCAGCTCACCCTGCGTATATATAGACAACAACTATTTCTCACCCATAACCTATGACATGCTGCAGCTGATGAACTTTGACGAGTTCTTTGTCACGAACGACACCTCATCCGAGGCAATGATTGATTATATAGGCGACGCGAAAGAAATGGTGGTGTTTATTGATATAAGCAAGCAGTGGTCCAGCGGCTATGACGCAAAAGAAGTCGTCGCCGAGCTTGAAGAGAGCACGGGATTTACCAAGGCGCAGTCGCTCTACAGCAACGGCTTCTCCGCCGTGTATCTTCTCAAGAATTAATTTATATATTTTATATTAGAATTATAGGAGGAAATGCGTAAATGCTGTCTGTAATTCTTCCGTCATATAACGAAGAAAAAATGATCCCCATCGCCGCAGACACGATCTCCGGCATCCTCGAGCGGGAGAACATTGATTTTGAGCTCCTTTTCATAGATGACGGCTCAAAGGACGCAACCTGGGAAAACATCACTCAGGCGTCAAAGCTCAATCCCCACGTTGTCGGCGTACATTTCAGCCGCAACTTCGGCAAGGAGGCGGCAATGTTTGCAGGCCTTGAGAAGGCGACAGGTGACTGCTGCGTCGTCATCGACTGTGACCTTCAGCACCCGCCCGAGAAAATCGTCGAGATGTACCGCCTCTGGGAGGACGGCTATGAGGTCGTCGAGGGCATAAAGGAGGACCGCGGCGAGGAGAGCGGGCTGCACAAGTTCGCCGCCAACAGCTTCTACGGGCTCATAAGCCGCGCCACCGGCATGGACATGTCCTCATCGTCTGACTTTAAGCTGCTTGACCGCAAGGTTGTCGACACTCTCAACAAGCTGCCGGAGCGCAACGTCTTCTTCCGCGCGCTCTCGTTCTGGGTCGGCTTCAAAAAAGCCACTGTGTACTACAGTGTGCAGGAGCGCACCGAAGGGGAGAGCAAATGGTCGACAAAGTCGCTCATAAAATACGCGATAACAAATATCGGCTCCTTCTCCTCCGCACCGCTGCATATGGTGACGGTTCTTGGCGTTATCATGCTGATGGTCGCTGTCGTTTTCGGCATTATTTCGCTTGTGCAGAAGCTTACCGGGCAGGCGCTCGGCGGCTTTACGACGGTTATTCTGCTGCTGCTCTTTTCCAGCAGTATTATAATGATAAGCCTCGGCATTGTCGGCTACTACATCGCGCGCATATATGACGAGATCAAGGGTCGCCCGCGCTACATCATATCTCAGATGGTAGGAGAGAAGAAATGAAAGAGAAAATAATCGAGCTTATAAAGAAATACAGAGAGTTTCTGGTTTATTTCATAGTCGGCTGCCTGACTACGATTGTCGCGGCGATCGCGCGCTTCGGCTTTAACTTCCTGTTCTTCGGCGGCGCGCTCAACCCGACAGCACTGCAGAACACCATACTCACAATAGTCGACTGGGTCGCCGGTGTGGCGTTTGCGTATCCCACAAACCGCAAGTGGGTTTTCCAGAGCAAGAACCCCAACATACTCGCAGAGCTCGGCGGCTTTGTCGCATCGCGCCTTGCAACGCTCGGCATGGACTGGGCAGTGACGCAGATTCTCGGCACGCTCCTCGGCATCAACGTGTATATAACCTGGTTCATCAAGTCCGTCCTGGTGTTCCTCGGCAATTATATTTTGAGCAAGGTGTTCGTATTCAAAAAGAAATCTGCCGAGCCTGAAAAATCAGAGGACTCGCAGAAAAATGAGGCATAATAAAGCTTAACGGGAGAGACAAGCATGGATATACATGAGAAAATAGATCTGCAGGCCTGCCCTTACTGCGGCGGCGCGGGACTTCTTGAAGAGGAAAACGGCTGGTGCTGGTACGTCATGTGCATGGACTGCGGCTCACAGACCGCGGCGTTTGAATACAGTAACGAGCAGGAGAGCGAGGAGGCGGCCCGCACGGCTGCGCATCTCTGGAACATCGGCAAGGTCGTCCGCGGGGACATCGGAGAATAAATAATATATAAATATAAAACAGGCATGACCGGAGTCACGCCTGTTTTTGCATATTCGCTTAAAAATTTATATTTTTATCGGTTCAGATCAGTTGTGCTTGCTTTCACATTCGGCGATGACCTTGGAAGCTGAGACGCTTGCAATATAGCCGAAGCCGAGAGCTGCGAGACCAAATACGTTGACAACAACCCCGGAGACTGAACCCATCATGTAGCTTGAGAAGCCTGCAAGAAGGGTGCCAACGATAAGAGCGAAGACGAAAATATTGTTTTTCATGACTTTATCCTCCTTGTAAAGTAATAATTTATGTTTAAGAGCCTTTATATTTTGCTCTTCGTCATTAAGTACGCGGTGCTGTGGGAAATGTTACGATAAATTTTTTAGCAGATCAGTTGCGGCTGCCTTCGCATGCGGCGATGACCTTGGAAGCTGAGACGCTTGCAATGTAGCCGAAGCCGAGAGCTGCGAGACCGAATACGTTGACAACAACTCCGGAGACTGTACCCATCATGTAGCTTGAGAAGCCTGCAAGAAGGGTACCAACGATGAGTGCGAATACGAAAAAGTTGGTTTTCATGGGTATATCCTCCTTGTAAAATAAAGATTTTTTTCTAAGAGCCTTTGTGTTTTGCTCTTTGACCTTAAGTACGCAGGGCAGATGGAAATGTTACAGGGGGGGAGAAATATATAAATAAATTTTGCTCTTGATAAGTGGAAAAAAATAAAATTATATGTTATACTGACCCGAAAGCTTAATTTATTTTATAATGATGTTGATATATAAACTCTGCACTGCCGTATTGAAACACGGTGCACTTCAGGAGGAAATATGCTGCCTTTGGAAAATATTACGGTCGGAGAGCTTATTCGCCGCAACTGTGTAAAATATCGCCGCCGCCCCGCAATCTGGTACAACGGAGAGACCATAAGCTATGCAGAGCTTGAGGGTATGATCGTGGATTCCGCCGGCCGTCTGCTGAAAATGGGCATAAGGCACGGCGATCATGTCGCATTTCTCACCGATCCGGATCCGGATGCAGTTGCGATGATGTACGCTATCCAGTTCATAGGCGCCGTGGCTGTCATGCTCAACACAAGCCTCAGCGGGGATGAGCTGCGCGTGCTTATTGATAAAACAGACGTCCGCTGCCTCATTCTCGGCCACTCATACAAGGGTGACGGATATTTCGCAAAGCTCCTGCCGTCCGACTCCATGCCGGCCTGCGTTAAAAAGACCGTCACGCTGCATAATACAGACACCGAATATCCGTGGATTGAGAGCCTCGCAAAGCCAAACTGCGAGGAGGTCTTTGCCGCCGCCGACATAGTTTCGCCGGAAGATACCTCGATGATACTTTTCACCTCCGGCAGTACAGCCGTGCCGAAGGGCGTCTGCTCCAGCCATTTTTCACGCGTGAACGGCGGAATACAGCAGGCAAGCGACATTGGGGCCAATAAGAACGACAAGTTCTGCGTGACAGTGCCCATCTATCACTGCTTCAGCATTCAGGTCAATCTCATCGCCGCGCTTGCCGTGGGCGGCTGCGTATGTATTCCGCAGGACAGACATATTGCCAGCATAGTCAAAACGATAGATGATGCGGGCTGCACCATACTCAGCTCTGTTCCTACTCTCTATCATGCCATTATTGCAAAGCCTGACTTCTCACAGTCGCGCCTCAAAACCCTGCGCACCGGCATAATAGGCGGCTCACTCTGCGCAGGCGAGAGATTCAAACGCATAGAGAGAGCCTTCGGCCCGCAGTTCACCCTCATGTCTAGCCTTGGGCAGACCGAGTGCACAGCAGGCCTCACCGTGTGCAATCAGAGGGACTCTCTCGAAACGCGCAGTGCAACCGTCGGCCATTTCATGAATTACGTTGAGGGCAAGATTGCGGACCACGAGACGGGTAAGACGCTTCCCGTTGGCGAGACCGGCGAGATATGCGTGCGCGGCTATCTCACAATGCAGCGCTATTACGGCGACGAGGAGGAGACCGCAAAGACCCTCGATGCTGACGGCTGGGTACACACGGGCGACCTCGGCGTGCTTGACGACAAGGGATATATTACGCTGCGCGGCCGCTGCCGTGAGCTCATAATCCGCGGCGGTGAGAATATAAGCCCCGTAGAGATAGAGCATGAGATAGAGCAGGATAAGTCCGTGGCGGAGTGCAAGGTCGTCGGTGTCCCGGATGATCACTTCGGTGAGGAGATCTGTGCATGCATCCGTCCTGCAGACGGCGCGTCACCGGACGCCGGAGAGATAAAAGCGCGCGTCAGGGCAGCCCTTGCATATTATAAGGTCCCGCGCTATGTGCTCTTCTTTGACACCCTGCCGAAAACCTCAAAAGGTGCCCTCAGCGGCCCCGAGTGCAGAAAGCTTGCGATTAAAGAGCTCGGACTTGAGTGAATTATTAAATGCCGGGAGAATAAAAATAAAATTCAACATGAATAAATAACCACTTTTTGAAGCAAAACTATAGCTTCAAAGAGTGGTTTTTGCAGTATTTTGATCAAAAAAGGCCAAATACGTAAAAGCGACGTAAAATCCGCGAAATGAGTTTGTAACAAATTATTCATATCAATGTGATTGACATGTTTTGTGAATTGTGCTATATTCCACATTGTTGAGGAAAGTGTACAAACGCAGCGGCTCAAACGCTCAAAATCCGGCGTTGCTTGGGTAATTGTGCACGAAGACCGGCCGCCTCATATAAAATACAGCCGGCAAAACTAATTTTGATTCATAGGCCTAAGGCGCCTTTGAATAGATCTAAAATTTTTAATGGAGGAAAAATGATGAAAAAGTTTCTCGCACTGATGCTCGCACTGTGCATGGTTTTCGCACTTTGCGCATGCGGCTCCAGCTCCAGCAGCACCGAAACTGCTACTGCTACTGAAGCACCTGCAGCAGAAGCAGCTACTGATGATGCAGCTGAAGCTACTGCAGAAGAGTCCACTGACGGTCCCGTAATCAAGGTCGGTATTGCCGCTCCTGAAGTCACCCACGGCTGGGTTGCAGGTGTTGCATACTATGCAGAGAAGTACTGCATAGACAACAATCTTGAGTACAAGGTCACCACTTCCGCTGACGCAGCAGGCATGCAGACCGGTCTGCAGGACCTCGTCGAGTGGGGCGCAACTCTTATCGTTTCTTACCCGCAGTGGTCCGGCATGGAGACCGCTATCCAGGAAGTTA
The DNA here is from genome assembly GCA_963590455.1 of bacterium. Lineage (GTDB taxonomy): Bacteria > Bacillota > Clostridia > Oscillospirales > Oscillospiraceae > Limivicinus. Next base: position 65,991 of record CAVAPH010000001.1, read on the forward strand.
TCGACTCCGGTATTCCTGTTGTCAACTTTGACGTTGATGTTGACTGCGAAGGCGTTTACAAAGTAACCGGCGACAACTACGACATGGGCTACCAGTCCGCAAAGTACATCGTTGACAAAGTCGGCGACGGTGCTGTTATCGCAGTTCTCGACGTTCCTTCTTCCGGCTCCGTCTGCGAGCTCCGCAAGGAAGGCTTCTATGCTTACCTCGAAGAGATCGGCTACGATCAGTCCAACATCTTTGAGTCTCAGGAAGACGCATTCACCCGTGACGACGGCCTGAAGGATATGGCAGACCTCCTCGAGAAGTATGACCACATCGACGCTGTCTTCTCCATGGACGATGAGACCTCCATGGGCGCTATCCAGGCTATCACCGAGGCCGGCCGTACCGACATTAAGGCTATCACCGGCGGCGGCGGATGCCAGGAGTACTTCAACATGATCGCTGATGAGCAGTATGCAGACCTCGGCCTTGCTTCCGCTCTCTACAGCCCGATGATGATCCAGGATGCTATCAAGAACGGCATCGCACTCCTCAACGGTGAGGAAGTCGAGCAGACCACCATTATCCCCACCACCATCGTTTCTGCTGAGAACGTTGCAGATTACCTCGATCCGGACAACGACGTTTACTAATTAAGAAACTTAAGCTCATACAATCAGGGGCTATGGCTTTATAGCCATAGCCCTTTTAATTTACGGCCTTCCGCATAGAAGCGTCGACAAGCCTGATTTAATTATTATTTTTGTCGACGGTTCTATGCAGAATATGCTATAATAAATTATCACTGCTTAACGCGGTTAAAAACGGAATTGGATGTGATCGCTTGAACCTCTCCATGCAGCATATCTACAAGTCCTTCGGCGCGAACAACGTTCTGGACGATGTAGATCTCAACCTTGCCGGCGGCGAAATTCTTGCTCTTCTGGGCGAAAACGGCGCCGGTAAATCCACGCTGATGAATATCCTCGGCGGTGTTCTTCAGGCAGACAGCGGCGAAATCGTAATCGACGGGGAAGGCCGCAGCTTTGCCTCGCCTGTTGAGTCGCTTGATGCCGGCATCGGCTTTATTCATCAGGAGCTCAACCTCATAAATGACCTGAGTATTTATGAGAACATGTTTATAACCCATCTGCCGAAGAAGGGACTTTTCCTTGACGCAAAGCAGATGCAGGCCAAGACTGCGGAGCTTTTTGAGAAGATGAACCTCAATATAGATCCGCGTACCATGGTAAGAGAGCTTGACGCATCTTATAAGCAGATAGTTGAAATCTGCCGCGCACTGATGCAGGACGCTTCCGTTATCATCATGGACGAGCCGACCACATCACTGACCGAGCCTGAGATACAGCGCGTCTTCGCAATGATGCGCATGCTGCGCGAGCACGGCGTCAGCATAATATTTATCTCACATAAGCTCAACGAGGTTATGGAGATCTGTGACAGATACATGGTTCTGCGTGACGGTAAAAAAGTCGCGGAGGGCGCTGTTAAAGACACCGACACCAAGAAGCTTGCCGCCTACATGGTCGGTCACGAGGTCAGCACCGACGTGCTGCAGCGTGAGATTAAGCTCGGTGATGAGGTGCTCAGACTGGAGAATCTGTCCGACGGGAAGTACTTCCATGACATCTCCCTCTCGGTTCGTGCGGGCGAGGTCCTCGGCGTAACCGGCCTTCTCGGCGACGGGCGCAGCGAGCTGTTCCAGACCGTTTTCGGCGCGATGGAGAGCGGGTACACCGGAAAGATCTTCCTCTGCGGCGAGGAGCAGCACATCAACAGGACGTATCAGGCACTCGAGGCCGGGATTGCATATCTCCCCAGAAACCGCAAGGAGAACGCAATATTAAAAGACATGACCATCATCGACAACGGCTCCATCGTAGAGCTGCCGAAGATGAAAAAGCACAAGCTCTTTATAGATTTTGACAAGCAGGACAAGCTCTTCACCAAGCAGGAAGAGGAGCTGAGAATAAAGATGGGCGCAAAGACGGATCTCATCACAAGCCTCTCCGGCGGCAACCAGCAGAAGGTTGTCCTGGCAAAGTGGCTGATGAGCGAGCCGAAGCTGCTCATCCTCGATAACCCCACACAGGGCGTTGATGTCGGCGCAAAAGAGGAAATCTACACGATAATTCACCGCCTTGCAGGTGAGGGCGTCGCTGTAATAGTCCTCTCGTCCGAGGCACAGGAGATAATCCGTGTCTGCGACAGAAGCATTGTCATGTTCCACGGCCGTCAGACCGGCGAGGTCAGCGGCGATGAGATGAACGAGCATAATATCATGTATCTTGCCACCGGCGGCAATCAGAACGAAGGAGAGAATGACTGAAATGGAAGCAAAGAAACTTGAAAACAAAAACGGATTCATAGCAAAGCTTAAAGATGCCTGGTCGAAAAACAGCATGGTCTCCACGCTCTTTGCCCTTCTGGTAATGGTAATTATCCAGTGCATAGTTCTGGGCATAAATGTCGGCTCCTTCAGCGGCATGTTCGGCAAGGTCGGTATGGCATGGCTCAACATTCTCAGAAATAATACCTATGCAGGCATCATCGCACTCGGCATGTGCTTTATCATTATATCCGGCGGCATTGATCTCTCCGTCGGCTCCATGCTCTGTGCACTCGGCGCAATCCTCATGTACCTCATTGAGCCGACCAAGGGTCTGCTTGCCGGTATGGGTATCACCGGCGGCACGGCATATGCCATTGCAATAGTCGTTGTAATCGCTGCAGGCTACGTGCTCGGCTCCCTCAACGGTGTGCTCATTGCACGCGGAAAGCTGCCTCCCTTCATCGCAACTCTCGGCACCATGAAGATCTTCCGCTCCGTCACCCAGCAGCTCACCAAGAACTTCAACCCCAAGGTTCCCGACGGCTTCAAGCTTCTGACCTCTGTCAAGATCGGCGGACAGGTTATCCTCCCGATAATCTACTGGCTGATCATAGTCGTCATTATGCATATCATATTCAAGAAGACCGCATTCGGCCGCCAGACCATCGCCATCGGCTCCAATGAGCGCGCGGCAAAGCTCTCCGGTATCCACGTCAACCACGTCAAGCGCCACATCTACGCTTTCGGCGGTGTAATGACCGCTATTGCCGCTATCATCTATGTCGCTCGTATCGGCTCCATGGACTATGCAAACGCAGGCTCCGGCTATGAGATGGACGCAATTGCCGCAGTTATCGTCGGCGGCACCTCTATGGCGGGCGGCAAGGGCACACTTATCGGCGCCTTCGTCGGTATGCTCATCATGGGTGTTATGAACAACATCCTCAACTCCGTCGGTGTCCCGACCTTCCTTTGCGACGCAATCAAGGGCGCAATCATCATCTTCGCAGTGCTGCTGCAGAAGAAAGACACTGTCTGATATAAGCAGGATAATATAAAAAGCGAGGGGAGATTTCTCCCCTCGCGGCATAAACAGCGTGATTATTTTAAGGAGGAAAATATTATGATCCGTGTAGGTGTAATCGGCTGCGGCAAGATCGCACAGGTCAGGCATATCCCGGAATATGCGGCAAATCCCGACTGCGAGCTGGTCGCATTTTTTAACCCCAACAGGAAACGTGCCGAGGATATGGCTGAAAAATACGGCGGCAAGGTCTATGACACTGCCGAGGAGCTGCTTGCAGATCCCACGATAGACGCCGTCAGCGTATGCGCGGCAAACTACGCCCACGCAGAGCTGACAATAAAGGCACTCAAGGCGGGCAAGCATGTTCTCTGCGAAAAGCCGATGGCCACAACGATAGAGGACTGCGAGGCCATGGTTGCGGCAGCGCAGGAGAGCGGCAAGTTCCTCATGATCGGTCATAACCAGCGCCTTGCCAAGGCACACGTGAGGGCCAAGGAGCTTATAGACGCCGGCCTCATCGGCAACATCATCACCTTCCGCACAACCTTCGGTCACGGCGGCCCGGAGACCTGGAGCATCAATCCCGGCAAGAACACCTGGTTCTTTGACAAGAAAAAGGCCGCAATGGGCGTCATGGCAGACCTCGGCGTTCACAAGACCGATCTTATTCAGTTCCTTACCGGCCAGCGCGTTGTGCGCACCACGGCAAAGCTCGTCACGCTTGACAAACGCGGAGAGGACGGAGAGCTTATCGGCGTTGATGACAATGCCGTCTGCATCTATGAGATGAGCGGCGGCGCTTTCGGCACCATGACCGCAAGCTGGACATTCTACGGCGCAGAGGATAACTCCACCGTTATATACGGCTCCAAGGGCATCATGCGCATATACGACGATCCTGCACATTCTATCGTAGTGAAGCTCGCCGACGGGGGAGAGCAGGTGTACGATGTCGAGCAGATACAGACCAATGACAACCAGACAAGCTCCGGCGTAATCGATCTGTGGATAGACTGCCTGAAGAACAACCGCGCCCCCGAGATATCCGGCGCGTCCGCACTCACTGCCATGCGCGCGGTCTTTGCATCAATCAAGTCCTCTGAGCTCGGAGAGAGCGTTGAGATACCTGAAAATAAATAAAAGGAGAGAACTATCATGATGAAATTCGGCCTGCTCACCGCCATTCTTGACGGTTGGAGCTTTGAAGAAGCTGTAGATATCGCAGCCGAAATGGGCTTTGAATGCCTTGAAGTCGCCTGCTGGCCCGCCGGAAAGGCGGAGCGCCGCTATGCCGGTGTCAGCCACATCGATGCCGAGCGCGTCTGCGAGGATGACGAGTACGCAAATTACGTTAAAAACTACGTCGCCGGCAAGGGCATGACTATCTCCTCTCTGGCGTATTACCCCAACACCATGGATCCGGATCTTGAAAAGCGCAGCGCCGCGATTGAGCATCTTAAAGCGCTTATAAAGGCCTCCGCAAAGCTCGGTGTCGGCATGGTCACCACATTCATCGGCCGCGATCAGCACAAGACGGTCGAGGAGAATATTGAACTGTTCAAGGAAATCTGGCCTGGCATAATCAAGCTGGCAGAGGATAACGGCGTCAAGGTCGCAATAGAGAACTGCCCGATGCTCTTCGGCGCGGACCAGTGGCCCGGCGGACAGAATCTCATGTGCACCCCGCAGATATTCCGCCGTCTCTTCGAGATTATACCGTCCCCCAACTTCGGCCTTAACTTTGACCCCAGCCACTACGTCTGGCAGCAGCTCGATTATATTAAGACTGTCTATGAGTTCAAAGACCGTATATTCCACGTGCATTTCAAGGATATCAAGCTCTACCCCGACAAACTTGCAGAGTGCGGCGTGCTCGCATATCCTCTGGACTACATGTCACCGGTTATCCCGGGCCTCGGCGATGTGAAATGGGGCGCATTTATCTCCGCTCTCAACGACATACGCTACAACGGCTGCGCAGTTATCGAGGTTGAAGACAAGGCCTTTGAGAGCTGCCGCGAGGACATTCTTAAGTCCATCCGTCAGTCAAAGCATTATCTGGACAATTTTCTGCTCGTGTGAGGTTTAATTAATGAAAAAGCGCATAATTGCAGTCAATTCAAACTGCTACCACGGCTACTCGATCGAACAGGCCGTTGAGGGCATAAAGGCGGCGGGCTTTAAGTACATAGAGCTTACCGCGACCAAGGGCTGGACGGAGCATGTTTTCCCTGACCAGAGCTTCAGGCGCCTTCTGGAGGTGCAGGATCTTCTCGATAAGAACGGGCTTGTCCCCTTTGCCATGAGCGGGCATACCAATCTCATGGATACCGAGCGCATAGGCGACTTTGTCAACAATATCCGCCTTGCGCACTTCTTCGGCAGCGAGTACATTGTCTCATCAATCGGCGAGGCGCATCTCAAGGACAACGCCGTTGCGTCAAACGATGTTGTGGCGGAGCATATAAAGGGCTTTGCCGAATATCTTGAGCGCTATGATATGAAGCTCGTTCTGGAGGTTCACGGCGACCACGGCACCGGCTGCATTCTTAAAGACATAGTTGAGCGTGTCGGCTCTCCCCGCGTGCTGATAAACTATGACACTGCCAATGCCATTTTCTACGGTGATGTCGACGTTCCGGCCGACTTCGGCGCATGTATCGACAAGATCGGCTACGTGCATCTCAAGGACAAGGCGGGCGGACACAAGGAGTGGAACTTCCCGGCACTCGGCAAGGGCTATGTCGATTTCCCGACGCTCTTTAACATGATGGACGAGAAGGACAATCTCAGCCCCTATTCTATCGAGATAGAGTTCACGCAGGCCGGCGCAAAGGATCTCGACGAGGTGAATAAAGCCGTGCAGGATTCCGCAGATTACCTGCGCGCAAACGGATTTGTATTTTAACTCTGGAGGACAGCTTGAAAAATATCAGAATCGGTCTTGTCGGTGCCGGCGGCATGGGCAAGGTGCACTACGTAAATTATCAGAAAATCGAAGGCTGTGAGGTCGCGGCAATCGTCGGGCATTCTCCGCGTACGGAGAACACGGCAAAGGAGTGGGGCGTTCCCTGCTTTGCGAGCATAACCGACATGGTGAATAATTGCGACATAGATATTGTGGACATCTGCACCCCGACTTATATGCACCATGACATGGTGATGGAGAGCCTCGGCTGCAAAAAGAACACAATATGCGAAAAGCCCATTGCCCTGAGCTATAATGATGCCAAGGAAATGCTTGACGAGGCGGAGAAGCAGGGCGTGCAGCTCTACATCGCACAGGTGCTGCAGTTTACAAAAGAGGTCGGCTTCCTGCGCGAGGCGGTGAAGAGCGGCGAGTTCGGCAAGCCTCTTGATGCCTGCTTTGAACGTCTCTCCGCCTGCCCCGGCTGGACGAAGGACGGTTGGCTCTTTGACGCGAAGAAGTCCGGCCTGCTTCCCTTTGACCTGCATATACATGATCTTGACGTCATAGTCTCCCTCTTCGGCAAGCCCGAGAGTATGAGCATTACATCCTGCCGCGGCGACGGCAAGGACTACCCGGAGCAGTTCCGCGTCAATTATAATTACGGCCGCCTCAATGTCATCGGCGAGGCCGCATGGTTTAACGCGGACATCCCCTGGACGGCGCGCTGGCGTGTATATTTTGAAAACGGCATGCTGATAAACGACGGCGAAAAGCTCACCGCATATCAGTTTGGGAAAGAGCCGCACGTATACGACACGACCGATGACGTGATGGTTTCCACCGGCATAAACGTCCCGCCCTGCGGCTGGTATTATAATGAGCTGACGCATTTCCTTGAGTGTGCGCGCGAAAACAAGCCCACACCATATGTCACGCGTGAGCAGCTTTTGACCGTTATGAAGATTCTTGAGGAGATAAGTGCACAGTGGAAAGAGTAAAAGTAGAGCAGTATTTTAAGCGTATCGGGCTTGAGATGCCCGAGGATCTGACCCCGACCTCCGCGCTTTTGCGTGAGCTGCAGTTTGCCCACTGCACACATATCCCGTATGAGAATTTAGATATTATCCGCGGCATTCCTCTCTCCCTTGATAACGACGATCTGTTCAAAAAAGTCGTTGCGGAGGGGAAGGGCGGCTTCTGCTTTGAGCTTAACGGCCTCTTCGCATGGCTTCTGCGTGAGCTTGGCTACGGCGTGACCGAGTATGCCGCAAGATATCTCCGCGGTGAGAGCGAGATACCCATGCGCCGCCACCGCGTGCTTGCGGTGCAGGCTGTTGACGGACTGTGGTGCGTAGATGTCGGCATAGGCGAGGTGTGCCCGCGTTATCCGGTGCAGCTCGTCGAGGGTCTGGCACAGCCGCAGTTTGATGAGTGCTATCGGTTTACTAAGGACGGCTTCCTCGGCTGGGTGCTTGAGGATCTCTACCACGGCCAGTGGCGCCGGTTCTACTCTTTCACTACCGAGCCGCAGCTTCCGCAGGACTTTGATGCCCTCTGCATCTATTGCGAGAAGAGCCCGAAATCTCCCTTCTTCCCGGATGAGATGTTCTCGCTTAAAACCGCGACCGGCCGCATAACTCTCGACGGCCACACATACAAAGAGTTCGACAGCGGCGAAGTCAGAGTGAAAGAGCTCGACGAGAGTGAGCTTGAATGGGCATACTCCCGCTTCGGCCTGAAGTATTAATATTATAGCAACAGCAAAAAAGCTCCCTCTCTGATTGACAGCGTCGTTTTCGTTTTACTGTCTTTCAGGGAGAGAGCTTGTTATTTATATTATTTATCTTTCTAATTTGCGGCCGTTCAGTACGGCTTGGGTCAGAACTTCGCCTTTGTAGCAGAGCTTGAGCGAGAAGAATGGGGCGTCACTGTCTATGAGGCGGAGAAAAATCATGTCGCCCTCCCACATCGGCAGGGATAGAAGCTCCTTTTTAGATATCCATTCGAGCACGCCCTCGTCGCAGTCTTTTATATTGCCGGCAAATTCATCGGCTGTGAACAGATGCATATACTCCGTGCCCCATTCGTCGGAAACGAAGGTGACTATCCCGCGGTAGCGCCAGCGGAGTATGTCCAGCCCGGTCTCTTCCTTTGCCTCGCGCAGCATGCAGTCCTCCGGACTCTCGCCCTCCTCGAACTTGCCGCCGATGCCTATCCATTTGTCGTGATTCTCGTCGTGCTCTTTTTTCACCCGGTGCAGCATAAGATATTTGCCGTCGTGTTCTATATAACAGAGCGAAGTGTTGCGCATACTGTTTTCCATTTTCATCACCAATGATTATTATATAAT
>CAVAPH010000002.1:0-73256 GCA_963590455.1 bacterium
TTGTACGATTTCTGCTTACAGAAAAAATCGGCATTTGTTCAGTAGACATTATTTAATATTATAATAAATAGGAGTCTGAAAATGACACTTGCAAAGTATCAGGCGTTTATCACCGTAGTTGAGCAGGGCAGCTTCACGAGGGCTGCACAGGAGCTCAACTGCACGCAATCCGCCGTCAGCCACAGCATAGACAGCCTTGAGCAGGAGCTCGGTTTTTCGCTGATAAAGCGCGGACGCTCCGGCGTGCATCTCACCGACGACGGGGAAAGGCTTCTGCCTGCCGTGCGCAATCTTCTAAGCAGTGCCGAGCGGCTCTCACAGACGGCTGCGGCAATACGCGGGCTGGATACGGGCACCGTGCGTATCGGGGCATTTACATCCGTTGCCGTGCACTGGCTGCCGGGCGTGCTCAAGGCATTTCAGCAGGACTATCCGAACGTCAGCTGCATGCTGAAGAACGGGGACTATTTCGACGTTGAGAGCTGGCTGACCGACGGAAGCATAGACGTCGGCTTCGTAAACGTGCCGTGCGGTGTAAAGTGCGAGTGCATACCGCTCATGGAGGACAGGCTTCTTGCGGTGCTGCCGCTCAACAGCCGCTTTGCAAACTATCCGAAATTCCCGATTGTCGAATGCGAGCATGAGCCGTTTATAAGTCTGTTGGAGAGCTCCGCGCAGGACTCCCGCCGTGCGCTTGAGGCCGCAGGCGTAACGCCGAACGTCCGCTTTTACACGAAGGATGACTACGCTATTATTGCAATGGTAGAAAACGGGCTGGGCATGAGCATTCAGCCGGAGCTTTTGTTAAAGGGCCGTGACGACAAAGTGCAGACCATGCCGCTGATACCGGAGGCGAAGCGCACCATAGGTCTTGCCATCGCCGCCGGAGACAGAGCAGGCCCCGCAACGCGCCGCTTTGCAGATTACGTTGTCCGCTATGTGACGGAGCACACGAATAATTAAATATATAAGTTTCAGCCGGCGCTTTTAACTGCGCCGGCTGATGATATTCATGCTATAAATTTTTTACACGTGCAGCAGCGTTTTAATCAGCGCTGCTTTTTCTTTTTCAGAACCACGACACCCGCGGCGGCTGTCGCACCGGTGAGGACCATGATTCCGGCAAGTGCGGCGAGATTTGCGTCATCGCCGGTCTGTACTCCGCGCCTCGTTGTGGAGGAGGTGGAGGAGGATGAGCCGGTGAGCTTCACTCTGAAGCCTGCAAGGCTGTTGTCACTCTGTCTGTATGCCGTGCCGACCTCGGTATCAATCTTGATATAATACGTGCCGGAGGCGAGCTGGCTGAGGTAGCTGCCGTTGAGCCTTATGCCGAGGTAGCCGTTATAATTGAGAACCTCGTAATCAGCGGGCGTGATGTCCTGAGAGATTGTTCCGCGGTCTACCATTACCTCGATAAGCTGAGGTGCCGAACCGGTGTGGTTATGCTCATAGGGGACGTTGGTTATATACGTCAGAGTGCCGGTATAGCCCTTGTTTATCTCTGCTCTGCCGCTGACAGGGGATGTGATGCGCGGGTCAAACACGCCTACACGGTATCTGCCGTAATTTATGCTTGATTCATCCGTGACGAGATTGCAGGCATAGTGCGTGTAATGTATGCCGTCAAGATCCTTCGTGCAGCTGCAGTAGCAGGTGTAATCATAGGTATAATTACCGCCGTAGAGCACGATGGAATTTGTCGTACCGTCGCCTATGAGCGTGTCATAGGTGCCCATATATATCGTGACTTTTCCGCCGTAGCTGCTGTCAACCGTGTTCACGACAAGGCGCTGGTCGGTCGTGTCGTTGCTGATAAGTCCGGTGATCAGACCGCCGAGGTCCACGTCACTGCCATTGCCGACAATGAGCTTATCGATCACGGTGGGCTTTTCAACGGTGCCCGGCTTGATGTCTACGTTGGTGTCATTCTCGCCGATGGTCAGCGTGCCTATATTAGTGCCGCCAAAGATGACATCGGAATTTATGAGTATCTCGCCGGATATATTATCTCCGATTGTTACGTTGTCGGAATCAACACCCTGAATGCTCACAGCCTTCAGGTGAGAGCCGAGGGTAATATTATTTATCGAGCTGGAAGTAATATTTGCAAGGCTTGCGGGAGTGGCCAGCGTATCATCACCGATTGTCAGGCTGTTTGCCGCTACATCGTTGCAGAGGATAAGACTGGTATTATCGCCTGCCGTGATGCTGCCGAGCGTTGTATTGTCAGCTTCATATACTTCCACATCGGAAAGGCTCATGCTCGTTGAGGAGCTGCCTGTGCTGACTATGTTGCCGCTGACCGTGCAGTTGACCATAGTGAGGCTGACGTTATTGCCGACCTCTATGCCGCCGGTCACATCACATTGATTCAGTGTAAGCTTGCTTTCGGCCGTTTTATCGCTCACGGACACCTTGCCGTCAATCGAGCCGATTCTTCTTAGCGTGAGATCCACTGCATCGTTGCCGGGGACGGTGATATTGCCGGTAATATTATAATTTACGGAATCAGTTGCGAGCGTCTCAATGGTCAGGCTCTTTGTTATCTCCAGATCACCCTCGTTTATATCCGCAAGGAGCTGAATTATATTGCCCGAATCGGCCTTTGCAATGGCCTCGCGCAGGGTTTCATAGCTGGTGGCCTTGGTGATGTTCTTCGCAACATACTTGAGCGTCACGACCCACTCAGTCGGCTCGACTATCGGGGTTATCGTCGTGCCGTTGTGGGCAATATTATATACGCTTGTATCGACATATGCTGTCGGGTCAAAGTTCAGTCTGGAGCGGCGGATAATAACATTTGAGCTATCGCCGTTGATGAACTTGGTCTCTGCCGAAGATGTATAGTATCCGATGTCAGTGCCGGTAATGGAAGCCTCGGTCGGCTGTGCATAACCGAGTATGATCTTGCCGCCGTTTTTAAGCTCCGCAATTGCGTTGGTGCCTGCCTCAATATTGCCCTTGCCGACAATAGTAAGAGTGCCTTTGTCAACCGTGAATTCAGGGAAGCTGCCGTTTGCTATAAGAGTGTAGCCGGCGAGATCTAACGTTATGCTCTTGTCCTTTACGGTAACGGTCTGCAGGATGGTCTCACTTGCGGTGACAGTTACGGTAGCACCGTCTTTTGCGGCATCGATAAGGCTCTGCACACCGGTGGTCGCCGCTGCGGTTTCGTTTGAGGTTGCGGTAAAGGTGGAGAACTCCGTCACGTTCAGAGTGACCATACCGGTGGAGGAATTATACGTGAACTGGTCGGAGGCTATCTTCTCCTCGGTACCGTTATCATGTGTATGTATGATCTCTTCGGGCAGGAAGCCGGTGTAAAAGCTCAGCTTTATCGCACTGCCGTTGAGCCATGCGTTATCTATGATGATTTCTTTTCCGTTTATTACTGCGCAGGGCTTGATGTTATAGGATACCATGCCGGTATCAGTGTCTGCAAGCTCCGCCTTGACGGTGAGTGTAAGCTCAGTGCCGTCGGGCAGGGTGCTGACAAACTCTGCGTCCTCGCTCTCATTCTCTTCAGAGGTGAGCATGAGGTTTTCTTCGCTCGTGCCCTCGTAAGCGCGGAGAATCATCTCCTCGGCGTTATCCGCAAGCGCGAGCTTCAAACCGCTCAGGCTTACGGCGGAGTTATCGAGGTACTCGCCGTTTTCGGGAGTGACGCTGTCTTTGTTCTCGATTATGTTCAGCGTCGGCAGTGCAGCAGAAGCTGTGCTGTCGGTTTTTTCAGTGCTGCTCTGAGTCTGGGTGTTGTCGTTTATGCCCTTTACGGTGTATCTGCCGGTATCCTCGTTATGCTCGACTTTGTATAACGTGGTATCGACATATTTTGAAATATCAGTGGTGAAATCACCGCCGGTTATATTCACGCTGTATCTTCCCTCAGTGCCGAGGATCTTTCCTGCAAAGAGTGACGTGCTGCCGAACTCGTCCGGCTGTATGGTCAGGCTGGGAGTGAAATCCGCATCCTCGCACTCGAGATATACATGGCCGATAACGGCGACATTGGAAAGTGTGAGAGAACCTGCATCGTAAATTGCCATGCCATCGCCGATATTTGCGCAGCCGGAGATTGTGCCGTTCTTGATGCTGACCTTGGCATGGACATATGTGACGACACCCTCAACATCGGTATCCTGTGCTTCCTCGGACACGGTAAAGTAAGAAGCCGTGCCGTCCTGATATGCAGCAAGGGTGAGAGTGTGATCATTCAGATCAAGCAGAAGCTCTTTCTCCGCGGGGACAATCAGGCCCTCCACGGTAACATTCTTCTCGAGCTTTATGGTAAGACTGCGGGTGGTGTCAAAAAGAGCAAGTGCATCGTCAATGGTTGCGTATTTCACACCGTTCACGGACACTTCTGCATTTTCCTCAAGCTCCACGGCCTCATCAAGCCAGAGCTCAAAGGAGCTTACATTCTCAAAGCCCTTGCTCAGGCAGAGTGCGTACAGGCCTGCTCTGTCATACTGCTGATAGCCGAGCTTTGAAAGCTGGCCATTGTAGTAAGAGATCAGATCGTCCGATACGTCAGCGAAAAAGCCCTCATCCGCCTGCGTCTCTACAGGCTCGGCAGAAGGTGCAGCCGTCTCTTCAGGCTGCTGTGTCTCCTGTGGCTCTTCTGTCTCGGTATTAGTATTCTGAGACTCATCCGTGCCTCCGGATACAACAGTCTCGTCAGATACCGGCAATTCCGACTCCACACCGTCGGTCACCGTGAGATCATCAGTAGCGTAGGCAACTGCGCCGACAGACATTATGCTGAAGACTATGCACAGCGTAAGCAATACGCAAACTACCCTTTTCATTCAGAGTATCCCCCTAACATAAAACATAACGGCATTATGACGCCGATATTATGTCAATTATCTTATGTTGTTATTTATATCGTAAACTCGATTATTTGTCAATAGACAATCTCAATAAATTACGAGCTGTTACAATTCTGCGTGCAGCGTTTACAGCAATCTTTGATGCACTTTTTTTAAGCAAACTCTAAAAATTCTTGTTAATTTCATTTACATAATACAGTAAACTAAAATTTTAAGAATAGATTTAACGGCGTAAAAAAATTTGCCGCTCCTGACCGGAGCGGCATAAGTATAAAATTTATTACACTAAAAATTTCTTTCTGTAAACACGCCGTCATAGCCCTGTATGCGGCGGTCGGTCTCGGCGCGTTCAAGACGCTGCTCTGCCCATACACAATAGCGCGGCTCAAGCTCTATGCCGATATAGTGCCTGCCAAGCTTCTTTGCGGTGACGCTTGTCGTACCTGAGCCGAGGAATGGATCAAGCACCGTGTCCCCGGGATTCGAGCTTGCAAGTATAAGCTTTGCAAGAAGCTTTTCGGGCTTTTGTGTGGGGTGCGCCGTATTCTCCGGCATTGACCAGAAGGGCACGGTTATATCGTCCCAGAAGTTTGACGGGCATGTGTCGCGGTAGCTTCCCTGCTCGCTCTCCACCCAGTCCTTCGGAGCACCGTTGCTGCGGTACGGTGCGATGACCTTCCGGCGGATTTTTACCGCGTCGAGATTAAAAGTGTACTCATCGCCCTTTGTCGCAAACCAGATGTCCTCCATGCCGTTCTTCCAGTTTTTCTTCGCCCCGCGGCCCTTTTCGCGCTGCCATGTTATGCGGCTGCGGACAGTGAACATATCCTGCATTACGCGCCCGATAATAAGACTTGACTCCCAGTCGCAGCAGACGTACATGCTTCCCCTGTCGCTTAACAGGGGCTTCACCGCCGCGAGCCAGTCTCGGGTATAGGCCTCGTACTCCTCCGCACTGCGCTTGGAGAACACTGAGCCGTCATAGCTCTTTCTCAAATTATAGGGAGGATCTGCAATTATCAGATCTGCGCAGCCGGGATTTAATAGCGGGCAAATCTCGCGCATATCACCGTTTATCGTCCGGTCTGCAGGATCTGCACCGTCGGTGAGCTCTTTTACTGTCAGGCAGCGCGCAAGGTATGCACTCCCCTCTTCAAGCGTCGTATCTATGGTCTTGTTGCGTCCGGCCTTCGGCATGGCTGTATGCTCTCCCCGTTTTTAATAATCTTGTTTAAACCAAAGGAGTACCCTCTCGGATACTCCTTTGTATGCTTGTATAATTTATCAGAGTGCGTTGGACTTGTTGACAAGTGCGGTAAGGTCAACATACTCCTCGGGAGCTGCAGAGACGGTTTCATCGGTCTGCTCCTCAAAGTCGCGGTAGACCTCCAGACCGGTGCCGGCCGGGATAAGCTTACCGATGATGACGTTCTCCTTAAGGCCGACGAGGTGGTCTGCCTTGCCCTTGATTGCGGCATCGGTGAGCACCTTGGTGGTCTCCTGGAAGGACGCGGCGGACAGCCAGCTGTCTGTTGCAAGAGATGCCTTGGTAATACCCATGAGCAGCTGAGTGTAGGTTGCGAAGGTCAGACCCTCTTCGCCTGCATCAATACGCTCCTGAACAGCTCTGTTGGCATCCTTGAGCACGCTTATATCAACGGTGGAGCCGGAGAGCAGATCGGTGCTGCCGGACTCTTCAACCTTAACCTTGCGCATCATCTGACGGACGATAACCTCAATGTGCTTGTCGTTGATATCAACGCCCTGCTGACGGTAAACCTTCTGAACCTCGCTGGTGATGTAGCTGCGCACGCCCTGACGGCCGAATTCGTCGTCATCAGTGCCGCGGATACGGAGAACATCGTGCGGGTTGAGTGCGCCGGAGGTGAGCTCCTGGCCGCGATCGACATGGTCGCCGTTGTGGACAAGTATACCTGCAGAGTGCGGCACCGTGCAGTTGAAGGTTTCGCCGCTTGCTTCGTTGACGACGGTGATGGAGTACATGACGCCCTTCTTGGCCTCTTCGATAGTAACCGTACCGGAGATCTCGGAAAGAGTCGCCATCTTCTTGGGCTTGCGCGCCTCGAAAAGCTCTTCGACACGAGGAAGACCCTGGGTGATATCGTCGCCCGCGACACCGCCGGTGTGGAAGGTACGCATCGTCAGCTGAGTACCGGGTTCGCCGATGGACTGTGCAGCGATAACGCCGACAGCCTCGCCTGCGTTGACGGGCTTGCCGATTGCAAGGTTAATGCCGTAGCACTTTGCGCAGACGCCTATGCGGGCCTCGCAGGTCAGCACGGAGCGGATATATGCCTTGTGTATGCCGTGTGCCTCGAGCACTGCTGCGTCCTCAGGCATGAGCATATGATCAGTATCAAAGAGGACTTCGCCGGTCTGCTCGTCAATGATGGGCTTTGCCGGGAAGCGGCCGTGGATTGCTGTGCCGAAGTTTTCGACCATCTGGCCTCTGTCGTAAACGGCAGCGGCCCATACGCCGTCTGTCGTGCCGCAGTCGCTCTCACGGATGATAACATCCTGGCAGACGTCGACCATACGACGGGTCAGGTAACCGGAGTCTGCGGTACGCAGTGCGGTATCTGCCATACCCTTTCGTGCACCTCTCGTGGAGATGAAGTACTCCAAGACGGAAAGGCCTTCACGGAAGTTGGACTTGATAGGAATTTCGATGGTTTTACCGGCGGTGTTAGCCATAAGGCCACGCATACCGGCGAGCTGACGGATCTGGTTCATAGAACCACGAGCACCGGAGTTAGCCATCATGTAAATCGGGTTGTACTCATCAAGCACGCTGGAAAGTGCATCGGTGACGTCCTTGGTGGTCTTCTCCCACTCGGAAACGACAAGACGATAACGCTCATCATCGGTTATGAAGCCGCGCTTGTACTGGCGCTCAATCTTGACGACCTCTGCCTCGGTGGCGGCAATGAGCTCTTTCTTCGCGCTCGGGACGGTCATATCTGCAACGGATATGGTTATTGCGCCCTTGGTGGAGTACTTGTAGCCGAGTGCCTTGATGCTGTCAAGCACCTCTGCCGAGATGGTGAAGCCGTACTTCTGGATGCAGCGGTCGATAATATCGCCCAGCTGCTTCTTGCCGACCTGGAAGCCGATTTCGTGGTCAAACGCATGCTCGGGATCGCTGCGGTCAACATAGCCGAGATCCTGCGGGATCGGCTCATTGAATATTATGCGGCCGACGGTGGTGACGATAGTCTTCTTGACCTCGACGCCGTCGATGGTTTTGGTAACTCTCAGGCGTATGGGGGCGTGCAGACCGACGCAGCCCTCGTTGTAGGCCATGATAGCCTCTGCCGGATCACGGTACATAAGAGTGGGCATGTAGCTTATAAGCTTCTTGCCGTCACGCTTGAGCTCGAGGTTGGTCTTATAAATCACATCGCCGTCTGCAATGGCGTTTGCCTCAAGCTCGCTGTCGCCGGGATCGGTGACAAAGAGCTGCTCTGCGCCCTTTTCGGCAGAGCCGATACGCACCATGGTCAGGTAGTACGAACCGAGGATCATGTCCTGAGTAGGTACGGTGACAGGGTGACCGTCCTGCGGACGGAGGAGGTTGTTTGCGGAGAGCATGAGCAGACGTGCCTCTGCCTGTGCCTCGGATGAAAGCGGAAGGTGGATTGCCATCTGGTCGCCGTCGAAGTCTGCGTTGTATGCGGTGCAGACCAGCGGGTGGAGGCGGAGTGCGCGGCCCTCAACGAGAACCGGCTCGAACGCCTGAATACCGAGACGGTGAAGAGTAGGCGCGCGGTTGAGAAGCACAGGATGCTCTTTAATGACATCCTCAAGTGCGTCCCAGACCTCGGTCTTCTGCTTGTCGACCATCTTCTTTGCGGACTTGATGTTGTTAGCAACGCCGTCCTCAACCAGCTTCTTCATAACGAAGGGGCGGAAGAGCTCAATTGCCATCTCCTTGGGGACGCCGCACTGGTAAATCTTCAGGTCAGGACCGACAACGATAACGGAACGGCCGGAGTAGTCAACACGCTTACCGAGAAGGTTCTGACGGAAGCGGCCCTGCTTGCCCTTGAGCATATCGCTGAGGGATTTGAGTGCGCGGGAGTTTGCGCCGGTGACTGCGCGGCCGCGGCGGCCGTTGTCTATCAGGGCATCAACTGCCTCCTGCAGCATGCGCTTTTCGTTGCGGACGATGATATCAGGCGCGTTGAGCTGCTGGAGTCTCTTAAGACGGTTGTTGCGGTTGATAACGCGGCGGTAGAGATCGTTCAGGTCGGAGGTTGCGAAGCGGCCGCCGTCGAGCTGAACCATCGGGCGAATCTCAGGCGGGATAACAGGCAGCACGTCGATAATCATCCACTCGGGGCGGTTGCCGCTCTGGCGGAATGCCTCAACGCACTCAAGGCGCTTGACAATCTTGGCCTTCTTCTGCCCGGAGGCGTTCTTCAGCTCCTCACGAAGCTGCTCGGCAAGCTGAGTGCAGTCAATCTGCTGCAGCAGCTCTTTAATTGCCTCGGCACCGATGCCGGCCTTGAAATCATCCTCGTACTTCTCGCGCATATCGCGGTACTCACGCTCGGTGAGTATCTGGCAGCGCTCAAGCGGGGTGAAGCCGGGATCTATAACGATGTAGTTTGCAAAGTACAGCACCTTCTCCAGCATACGCGGAGTAAGGTCGAGCATAAGGCCGATGCGGCTGGGTATGCCCTTGAAGTACCAGATATGGCTGACAGGAGCTGCAAGCTCGATGTGGCCCATACGCTCACGGCGAACCTTGCTCTTGGTGACCTCGACGCCGCAGCGGTCGCAGATCTTGCCCTTGTAGCGAATCTTCTTATATTTTCCGCAGTGGCATTCCCAGTCCTTTGTCGGTCCAAAAATACGCTCGCAGAAGAGGCCGTCACGCTCAGGCTTGAGTGTGCGGTAGTTGATGGTTTCCGGCTTTTTTACCTCGCCGTAGGACCACTCGAGTATCTTCTCGGGGGAAGCAATGCCTATCTGTATTGCGTCAAACGGTGTATAGCTCATCACATATCCTCCTCGCTGTCAAAATCCGAATCTCCGTCCGCACCGAAATCGATATCTGCGCCGAGCTCATCCTCGGGCACATCCTCGATGCTGAAGCCCTCGGCCTCAATTTCATCTTCATCGGACTGGTAGATTTCATCCTTCATATCGCTGACGAAATCATCGTCATCGTCATCCTTAAGCTCTATTTCGTTGCCGTCCTTGTCGAGAACACGAACGTCAAGGCAGAGAGACTGGAGCTCTTTAATAAGCACCTTGAACGACTCGGGCACGCCGGGTTCGGGGATGTTGTTGCCCTTTACTATAGCCTCGTAGGTCTTGACACGGCCTGTTACATCGTCGGACTTGACGGTGAGTATCTCCTGAAGAGTATATGCCGCGCCGTATGCCTCGAGTGCCCAAACTTCCATTTCACCGAAGCGCTGGCCGCCGAACTGAGCTTTGCCGCCCAGAGGCTGCTGAGTAACAAGGCTGTAGGGTCCGGTGGAACGTGCGTGAATCTTATCATCAACCAGATGGTGGAGCTTGAGGAAGTAAACCCAACCGACAGTTACATCGTTGTCGAACTTCTCACCGGTACGGCCGTCGTACATGGTGCTCTTGCCGTCCTCGCGCAGGCCTGCCTGACGCAGAGTCTCGCGTATAGTCGTCTCGGTTGCGCCGTTGAATACAGGCGTTGCGACCTTCCAGCCGAGTGCCTGGGCTGCGTAGCCAAGGTGAACCTCAAGAATCTGACCGATGTTCATACGTGAAGGAACGCCCAGCGGGTTAAGAACGATGTCCAGCGGAGTGCCGTCGGGCAGATAAGGCATATCCTCGCGCGGGAGTATGCGGGAGACAACACCCTTGTTGCCGTGACGACCGGCCATCTTGTCGCCGACGGAGATCTTACGCTTCTGTGCGATGTAAACTCTGACGACCTGATTGACGCCCGGGTTCATCTCATCGCCGTTCTCGCGGGTGAAGACGTTGACGTCGACAACTATGCCGCTCTCGCCGTGGGGAACCTTGAGTGAGGTATCGCGGACTTCGCGTGCCTTCTCGCCGAATATTGCGCGCAGCAGGCGCTCCTCTGCAGTAAGATCGGTCTCGCCCTTGGGAGTGACCTTACCGACAAGAATATCGCCGGCAGTGACCTCGGCGCCGACCATGATTATGCCGCGCTCATCGAGGTACTTGAGTGCATCGTCGCCGACACCGGGGATATCACGGGTGATCTCCTCAGGTCCGAGCTTGGTATCACGGGAGTCGCACTCATACTCTTCTATATGAATGGAGGTGAAAACGTCCTCCATAACAAGACGCTCATTAAGCAGAACTGCGTCTTCGTAGTTGTAGCCTTCCCAGTTCATGTAGCCGACGAGAATGTTCTTGCCGAGTGCAATCTCGCCCTGGCTGGTGCTGGGACCGTCAGCCAGAACATCGCCCTTTACAACGCGCTCGCCCGCACTGACGATCGGGCGCTGGTTTGCGCAGGTGCCGCTGTTGGATCTGGAGAACTTAATAAGCTTATAGTCTTTAACCTCGCCTGCATCGTAGCGGACAGTGATGTAATTTGCATCAACGCGGGTAACAACACCGTCGCCCTCTGCCAGAACGCATACGCCGGAGTCAACAGCACACTTATGCTCAATACCGGTCGCAACGATAGGCGCCTGGGTGGTCATAAGAGGAACTGCCTGACGCTGCATGTTTGCGCCCATCAGTGCGCGGTTAGCGTCGTCGTTTTCGAGGAACGGAATCATTGCGGTTGCAATGGAGACCATCATCTTCGGGCTGACGTCGACGTAGTCAACATCTTCGCGGTTAACCTCAACCGTATCGTTGCGGTGACGGCAGGTTATACGCTTATTTATAAATACGCCGTTCTCATCGACAGGCTCGCTTGCCTGTGCAACGATGTACTGGTCCTCCTGGTCTGCCGTCATGTAGTCAACCTGATCGGTGACTCGGCAGGTGCCCTTCTCAACCTTGCGGTAAGGAGCGACAAGGAAACCGTACTCGTTGGTACGTGCGTAGGATGCGAGGTAGGAGATAAGGCCGATGTTCGGGCCTTCAGGAGTCTCTATCGGGCAGAGGCGGCCGTAATGGGTGTAGTGAACGTCACGGACATCGAAGCTTGCGCGCTCTCTGGAAAGGCCGCCGGGGCCGAGTGCGGAGATACGGCGCTTATGAGTGAGCTCGGAAAGCGGGTTGGTCTGGTCCATGAACTGGGACAGCGGGGATGAGCCGAAGAACTCTTTTATAGCTGCCGTTACGGGGCGGATGTTTATAAGGCTCTGAGGCGTGACAATGTCAAGATCCTGCAGGGTCATGCGCTCGCGGATAACACGCTCCATACGGGAGAAGCCGATGCGGAACTGGTTCTGCAGCAGCTCACCGACGCAGCGGACGCGGCGGTTGCCCAGGTGGTCGATATCGTCAGCGTTGCCTATGCCGTGTGCAAGGCAGTTGAGGTAGTTGACGGAGGCGAATATATCGTCTGCAACTATATGTCTTGGGATGAGAATGTCGATATTGTTGCGGATTGCTTCCTTGAGTGCGTCGCCCTCAAACTGCTCCATAAGATGCTCAAGCACAACGCCGCGCACCTTTTCTTTAATACCGAGATCTGCAATGTCGAAATCAACATAGCGCTGGAGATTTACCATGCCGTTGGAGAAGACACGGATAATCTTGCCGTCAAGATTGAGGAAGACGGAGTTTACGCCGGCCTCTGCTATCTCGAATGCCTTGTCGCGGGTGACGGTCTCGCCCTCGTCTGCGATAATCTCGCCGGTGAGGGGGTCTGCCACGGGCTGTGCCAGCACAAAGCCTGCAATACGCGGGAAGAGAGAGAGCTTCTTGTTGAACTTGTAGCGGCCGACATCGCTTATCTCGTAGCGGCGGTGGTCATAGAACAGGCCGTCCAGCAAAACCTCTGCGGATTCAACCGTGGGAGGATCGCCCGGGCGCAGCTTGCGGTAGATCTCAATGAGGCAGTCATCGCGGGTAGTGCAGGTGTCTCTGTCGATAGTGGCAACAATGCGCTCATCCTCGCCGAAGATCTCCTTCATGCGCTCATTGGTCTCCGCGCCGGTGCTCATGTTGTCAACACAGCTCAGCCAGGTTGCGGGGTTATCGGCGTTGTAGCGGCCCATAGCTCTGAGGAACCAGGTGATGGGCAGCTTGCGGTTTTTATCTATACGCACGTTGAATACGTCGGCTGCATCCGTCTCGTACTCAAGCCATGCGCCGTGATAAGGAATGACGGTCGCAGCGTACACGCTCATCATTGACTTATCGGTGGTCTTCTCAAAGTAAACACCGGGAGAACGGACTATCTGGGAAACGATAACACGCTCTGCGCCGTTGATGACAAAGGTGCCGCCCGCAGTCATAAGCGGGAAGTCGCCCATGAAGATCTCCTGCTCCTTTATCTCGTCAGTCTCCTTATTGCGCAGTCTGACGCGAACCTTAAGAGGGGCAGCGTACGTGGCATCACGTGCCTTGCACTCTTCCACATTGTACTTGGGCTTCTCATTCATCGAATAATCAATGAAGCTCAGCTCAAGGTTGCCGGAATAGTCAGTCACAGAGTCAACATCTTTGAAGACATCATGCAGACCTTCCTTCAGAAACCACTCATAAGAGCTCTTCTGAATCTCCAGCAGATTGGGCATGTCCATGATTTCCTTGGTACGGGCAAAGCTTTTTCTAAGAGTCTTGCCGTAGAGAACATCTTCTGGCATTAGCGCACTCTCCTTATCACGATTTGCGAACACCGGGGGTTGTTGTTAGATTTTTTGTATCCGGTGTTGATTTTACAGTTCCGGGATGCTATAATAGCAAGCGTAGAGAGTGGGGTAATATCCTCTCCTCTGCGCATTAGCGATCTATTTTATCATTAGTTATATAGTAAAGTCAAGAATTATTTTGTCAATTTTCTTGTTTTTTTGGCGGGGGTTTCGTTTGCTCCTGCTTTTTTATATAATTTTTTCTGATTTACGCCTACGGAGGCTCATATGGACATTCGCGTCATTCTTCTTCTGGTTCTTGAGGCGCTCTTTGCGCTCTTTCTTCTCTATCGCAGTTCTCTGCCTAAAAGCAGAGCTTATATAATCGCCGCCGTGCTGCTGACTGTGTTGGCATTCGGCGCAAGATACGCGGTGCTGGATTATGAAACGCTGGACTACAAAAATTTTCTCTCACAATGGGTAGAGTTTTTCCGGGAAAACGGCGGATTTTCGGCGCTGCGCTATGAGATCGGCAATTATAATATTCCGTATCTATATTTTCTGGCATTGTTTTCATACAGCAGCATAAATGATCTATATCTCATAAAGCTGCTGAGCATATTTTTTGATATCCTGCTCGCCTGGGGCTGCATGCTTTTGCTCGGCAGATTTACGGAAAGCGCGCCGAGACGTCTGGCAATCTTCTTCACCGTGCTGCTGCTGCCGACGGTATTTCTCAACGGCTCACTCTGGGCACAGTGTGACAGCAGCTATGTTGCGCTGGCGGTGCTCGGCATATATTGCGCGCTTGACGATAGGCCCTGGCTCTCGATGATGCTTGCCGCGCTCTCCTTCGGCTTCAAGCTGCAGGCTGTGTTCATTCTCCCCTGCTACGCCGTATTGTGGATGCAGGGCAAGCTGAAGTTTAAGCATTTTCTGCTCTTCCCTGTCGTGTACATCGCGCTTGTGATGCCGGCAGTGCTCCTCGGCCGCCCCTTTATTGAGACGCTCACGCTGTATTTTAACCAGACCGGCAGCATCGGCGACGGGCTTAATTATAATTCGCCGTCCGTTTATTCTTTTTTCCAGTACACTCTCCCTGAGCAGTATAACGAGCTCGCCTCCACGTTCGGCATTGTCGCGGCATTTATATACATGGCAGCGATATTTGCCGTGTGCTTTGCTTTCCGCCGCCGGCTGAATGATAAAATCGTGCTCGGCGCGGCAATACTCCTGGCAATAGGCATTCCCTTTCTTCTTCCCCATATGCACGACAGATATTTCTTCGCAGCCGACATTCTCTCGCTCGTCCTCGCATTCGCCGCCCCGACATATGCCGTCGTCGCGCTGCTGGTGCAGTTTGCATCGCTTCTTGGCTATCACGCATATCTCAAGATGCGCTACCTGCTGCTGATGGACCGCGGCGCACTCGCGCTCGTATTCGCGCTTATCCTCACCGCTGTATACTTTGGTAAAAATATTAAAGCAAACAGACCTTTGAAAAAAGCTAAAAAACAGCCTATGCGCGCAAAAGGCTGAAAACTGAGCAGATTGAACCGTGCCGCGCGGCGTGAAGTAATTTTGCCTGAGGGCATATTGGCCGGACAGGGCACGGTATCAAGGCCGCACAGCGACTGCCTTATTTTAATTAATAATAAGCATCCGGATCAGGCCGGCCTCCCTCGGGAGTGCCGCAGGAAAAGAAGGAGCGAAATTTATTATGATAAGCATGCCATTCTACTCCCCCTGCGATTACGATGAGCTCATTCAGTACGCGCACCTTAAGAGAATGTGCTTCATGCCCGGCTGCACAACCTGCGGAGCGATGCCCTTCAGGCGACTGTGCAGATACGACATTGGCTTTGAGAACATCTGCGGAATCGTGCGTGCAGTCACGCCGGAATATTTTGCAGAGCACTACACTCTCGACTGGATGATGGCCGCAACGGTTCTCGACTGCGAGTTCAGACTCGAGGGCGGTCTGCCGCGAGATAATTTCCTGCTGCAGGAGCTTGAACGGCTTTCCAAGGAGCACGAATACAGGGTAAGACATAAAAACAGAGCGCCGCAAGATTAATTATATTACAATTATATTTGGCTCTCCCGCCCGTTTTTAATCCGGACGGGAGAGTTTTTGCCGTAATATCAAGGCTTTGCGTTCATGTTAATTTTTAGCAGAAATATTTTCTCAATTTTTTTGAAATAAGATCTTGACAATTTCAGATTTTTACTGTATTATGACAAAGCTGTCACGCGGGAGCATAGCTCAGCTGGTTAGAGCACCTGCCTTACAAGCAGGGGGTCACTGGTTCGAGTCCAGTTGTTCCCACCACATTTTCAGCATATTTGCCTCGGTAGCTCAGTAGGTAGAGCAGCGGACTGAAA
This sequence comes from bacterium, assembly GCA_963590455.1. GTDB lineage: Bacteria > Bacillota > Clostridia > Oscillospirales > Oscillospiraceae > Limivicinus. Next base: position 15,959 of record CAVAPH010000002.1, read on the forward strand.
ATCCGCGTGTCGCCAGTTCAATTCTGGCCTGAGGCACCATTTTGCGGCTTTAGCTCATCCGGTAGAGCGCCACCTTGCCAAGGTGGAGGTAGCGAGTTCGAGCCTCGTAAGCCGCTCCAGAAAAGACATATGCGGGTTCAAAAGGCCCGCATATGTAATATGGCGCCATAGCCAAGTGGTAAGGCAGCGGACTGCAAATCCGCGATTCCCCAGTTCAAGTCTGGGTGGCGCCTCCACAAGAATTAACCGATCGAGAGATCGGTTTTTTCTTTTATTTTTATATTTTCTGCGACAAATTTTGCGGGAGGCAGTACTTCTGACTGTCTCCCGCGTTTTTTATTTACCGGATATTTTATTATACCACGCATCAAATTCAGGCGGGACTGACGTAAAGCGCAAGAGGGCGGACTGCCCGTCCTGCTTTGTGACCTTGGCGTATATTTTAAGCCCCGGTGCAAGCTCTATTTGAACGTTTGTGTACTCTTCGGGCACACTGTCTGTTTCAAGTATCGCGCAGCTGCGGCCGAGCGCCGTGAATCTTCCCGGCTGTGACACGGCATCCACATGCTTTTCATGGATGGTTACATATTTTACGTCAATCAGCGCAGTTAATTCTTCCGGTATCTCCTCCTGCGTGCTGCAGCTGACGCCGTATTTTCCGCCGATACCCGTCACCTGCGAGATTGTCAACGGCAGCTGGGCGCCCTTCGGGAAGATCTCATGCTCGCCGGCAATATCAAGCGGCTCGTGTATCATTGCGCGCGTTTCGGGTGAGATAAGAATCTGTCCGCCGGTTGTGTAGCTCTCTATACGTCCGCAGAGATTGACATGGCTTCCGACAACGCCGTATTTCGTACGCTTTTCAGAGCCGATATTGCCGACTATAACCTCGCCGGTGTTTATCCCTATGCCCATTTCAAGCTTCGGATAGCTGCGCTTACTGTTCCATTCGTTTATTGCCGCCATTCGAGCCTGCATCTCTACAGCCGCCGCCACGGCATCCGACGCGTGGAATTCAGACTGAACCGGTGCGCCGAATATAGCCAGAATACCGTCGCCTATAAATTCTATAATAGTGCCGCTGCGGCGCTGAATAATCTCGGTCATCTCCCCGAGATAGTGATTGAGCATCGAAAGCAAATCCTGCGCCGGCATACGCTCACTCATCGCGGTAAAGCCGCGCAGATCGCTCATCATCACGGTAAGCCTGCGCTTCTTTCCGCCGAGGGCAAGCCCGTCAGGCGTATCGAGGAGCTGCCGCACTATCTCATCGGATAAGAAGCGGCCGAATGTCTCGTTTAAGAGCTTATTTCTCAGTTCAAGCTGATCATTGAGCTTTTTTATGCGCTCCATTGACTTTACGGCGTCGCGCAGCTCCATAAGCTCGCTTATATCGCTGAGCACCACGATGATGCCGATGCGCTCTACTCCCTCATGCAGAAATGAGGTCGTCACGTGCAGCTGCCGTGTCTCGCTGCCGGTATAATAGGCAACCACGGCTCTGTGCGTGCGGTCATGGTCATACGCCGCATCGAGAATAACCTGATTGAAGTCGTCGTTCTCGCTGTATTCAAAAAAGCTGCCCACAAACGAAGTGCCCACGAGCTGCTCCGCCTTGCGGTCCAGAATCTGTTCGGCGACGGGGTTGAGATACGTGATCATGCCGTCAAAGCCGATGGTCATCACGCCCTCGGACATGTCGCGGATTATGCTTTCACGGATAAGCTCGGTATACTTACCCATCAGTCCGCCCCCATTCCGAAATAGCTGTTCTCGCGGAGATATGAGACAGAGCGCTTCACGCCCTCAAGCCCACCTACCTCCAGCGTCAGCGGAAGCGTCCTGCCGAGCGCGCGATAAAGGCTGTCTGCTTCTTTCCAGCAGATTGTCCCCTCTCCGAGCGGCAGATGGTCATCAAAGCGGCCGTTGTTGTCCGAAAGATGCAGGCAGGCAAGAGAATCTCCCAGGCGCTCAAACCATTCTTCGATGGGAGTGCCGGAGTAATGTGCGTGGCCGAGGTCAAGGCAGACCTGTACGCGCTCATCCGTGCGCTGCATAAGCGCCTCAAGCGGCGTCGTATCCACATCCTGACTGTTCTCTATGCACAGCGTCAGTCCCGGGAAGCTGTCCGCAAGCCTGGTATAATAATCGGCGCAGACATTGGCCCAGTTTTCAAGATACGCGCCGCGCAGAAACGTGCAGCAGCTCACATGAAAGATTACCTGCTTCGCGCCAAGCTTCTGGGCAAGGCCGCAGCTGTCAAAGCAGCGCAGCTGAGAAATAGCGCGGATCGAATCATCCCCGCTTGCCGGGTCAACGCCGATAAACGCCCCGTGCACACTGTGGACCCTGCCGCTGTTTATATACCAATCCGCGCAGCGCCGCTGGGCCTTGTCAGTGCCGCACAGCAGCGGCGGCTGGTAGAGCTCAATAAGCTCATATGAGAATCCCTCACGCTCCGCAAGGCGCGCCCAGCGCTCACGTTCTGCGCCGACAGGCTGTATCCGAATCAACGGCCTAATGCTTTCCGACATATTACAGCCAGTAGGAGTCAAAGCCCGAGCTCTCGTCGTAGCCGATTCCCTTCAGGCCTGATGCGAGCTCTGCGAATTTTTCCAGGCTCTGCAGCAGCCAGTTGCTCTTCTTTTTGCCGCTGCCGGCATTGCCGTTGATTTCAGATGCGGCGCGGCAGACCTCAAGATAATCCTCGCTCAGCTTGCGGATTCTCTCGCTCATATGTGCCATGATATCATGGACGCGCTGAGGCTTTTCCTCAAAGTAATCGGCAAAATTCTCTGCCGTGATCTCGTCAAGCTTGACATCGGACAGTGCCACGACGGTAGCAGAGCGCGGTCTTGCATCGACAAGGCCCATTTCGCCGAAGAATGCACCGGATTGAAGCACGGTCAGCTGCTTCTCGTCCGGCTGGCCATAGTGGGCATAGACACCGACACTGCCTTCCAGCAGCTCATACATGGAAAAATCCACGCTGCCCTCTTTGAAAATAACTTCACCGTTTTTATAAAGCTTTTCAGTCATGCTCTGTCTCCTCCTTAGTGCTTCTCAGCGGATGCCTCAAGACGGCGGTATTCATCCGCATAGTGCTGCAGATTTTCATTTGCAGCCTCGCCGCTCTCTTCTTTCTTCGCGCTCTCAGTTACGACGCGGCAGGCCTCGGTATAATCGCTTGTCAGCTCGCGGATACGGCGGCCCATATTCTGCATGATCATAAGAAGCTTTCCGGGGTTGGAATGGAAATACTCCTTGAATTCAGCCGGAGAGATGGCGATAATCTCGGTGCCGGACTCCAGCGCAACCGCAGTAGCCGAACGGATTCTGTTTTCGATCAGACCCATTTCGCCGAAGATGCGCTCTTCACCGAGCTTTGTCAGAAGCTTCTGCTTGGGCGTGCCGTAATCGGCATAGATGCCGACGCTGCCGCTGTTAATATCATACATGGAATCAGGAAGATCTCCCTGGCGGAAAACTATCTCGCCTTTTTTGTAAACCTCTTTGTTCATACTGCCACTCCTTTATGTTTTATCAGGCTTTATTGGGGAACAGTCTCAGGCATATTATTTTTAATATAATATACGCACGCATTGCCTTTAAGTTACGACCGCAGGTAAATTTTTCACACTGCAGTTTAGAGTATAATAACACGTGAAATTTCAAAACGCAACGAAAACGGCAACTGTTCACGGATTATTTGCCGCAGCATGCAAAACAGGAGTGCCGAAGCACTCCTGTTTCGTGTCCGTGTTAAATGTCAGTTAAATACGTCAGGCAACGCAGTAGACAGTGACTGTCTTTTCCACGCCGAAGGCTGAGCATGTCAGCTTTACGCCGCCGGAAATAGTGCCGATGATCGTGACAGTGCAGCTCTGCGTATCCTCACTCGGTTCAATCTGAAGAACGGTATCGTCACTTACGCTCCACGTAAACTTAACACCCTCTACCGTCATCGGGTAGGGCACCGCAGTCAGCGTGAGCGACTCGGCATTCGACAGGCTCATCGTGAAGTCAGAATCTATGGTCTTCTCATAGAACTTGATCTCGATCTTCTCAAGTGACGGCGTCGGCGTCGGCGACGGTGTCGGCGCAGACTCAATAGAGGGGATTTCGCTTGTCACCGCTATAGGTGCCGTGACCTTCGACTGCACATTGTCAGCACCGTCCAGGCTTGTTGACACCATGACTATCACTGCAAGAATGACCGCAACTACCAATATTAAACCGAATATCATTTGCCATTTTGTGTTTGTTTCCGCCCGCTCATACGAGGCAGTACCCTTTACTGTCCCCGGGGTGGTGCCGGGTGTACGGGTGCTCTGCGTAACTCTGCGTGTGCCGCAGTTGGGGCAGCGGCTGCGCAGCGACGAGAACGTTGCTCCGCACCGGCGACATTTAACTTCAGGAATCATGCCCATTTACAAGTTCCTCCTCATTCTATTTTCGGATAGAATTACATGCTGATAATACAACTTATTGTGACTTTAGTCAAGTCTTGCAGTACACTTTTGGGCATTTTGAGCCAATTTTCCGGCTGCATTTCCCCACTGAGCCCCCAATTTGGCGTGATTTTTTTGCCGCAGGCAGTAATTTAAGCCGCTGTTTTCACTCCTGCGCGCCACTCAAGCCAATTTAAAAAGCGAGCATCCGATTATTGATAATTTTCCGCATTAATGATAGAATAACTCAAGATAATTCGCTGAAAAATCGAAACGGAGTGAAATTATGGCAAAGAGTATTACACGCATCGTTCTCACAGGCGGCCCTGCTGCCGGAAAGACGACGCTTATCAGCCGTATTCTCAAGGAATTTGAATCTGCGGACGGCTGGCGCGTAATTATAATACCCGAAACCGCGACTGAGCTTATCTCCGGCTTTGGCATCAAGCCCTTCGGCGGCTGCGTGACAATGGAGGAGTTTCAGTACTTTGTCATCTCGGACCAGCTGCACAAGGAGAAGCTTGCTCTGCGCGCCGCTGAGAAGGTTCCGGAGGAAAAGATTCTCATCGTATACGACAGGGCAATTCTTGACGACAAATCATACGTATCGGACGAGCAGTTCCGTGATATTCTCGCCTATTTCGGCAAAACCGAGGACGATGTTATACGCGGATACGATGCCGTGCTGCATCTTGTAAGCTGCGCAAAGGGTGCCGAGTTTGCGTATAACTTCGGCAATGCGGCGCGCTACGAGGATGTAGAGGGCGCGCGTAAGCTTGACGATGAGACCCTGCGCGCATGGAGCTGCCACCCGAATCTCCACATCATTGACAACTCCGTTAATTTTGAGGATAAAATCAACCGCGCAATGGCGGAAATATTCCGTCTTGTCGGAAAGCCTGCACCGCAGCTTGAAAAGCGCAAGTTCCTCATTTCAATGCCCGACACTGCGATGCTGGTCGACAAGCTCAACAGTGTCGCTGTGGACATGATGCAGACCTATCTCTCCGCCTCCAAGCCGAATGTTGAGCGCCGCATACGCCAGCAGAAGAGCGGCAGCGAGTATCTCTATTTCTACACCGAGAAGCGTCTCGGCGAGGATGGGCGGCGCTGGGTCACTGAGCGTCCTATCTCTGAAAAAGAGTATGTCTCCTACCTGATGGAGAGCGATCTGAGCCTGCACGGCGTGCGCAAGACGAAATACCGCTTTATATACAACGATGTGCGAATGGAGATAGATATATATCCGTTCTCATCCGATAAGGCGATTTTATTTATTTACGACACTGCCGCAGAAAATGCACAGCTGCCCGACGGGATAAGCATTATCAAAGACGTCACCGGAGATGCCAATTATAAAAACCGCACTCTCGCACGCGCACAGGTGCTGTGAGTTATTAAAAATATAATTTTATTAAAACCGCCGCGTATTTTTCACGATACGCGGCGGTAATATTTTATATATATATTATTTATTACATCTTTTCGGGGGCAGTGACGCCGATAATGCCGAGTGTAACGGCGATAACGTGGCGGACGCTGTCTGCAAGGAGCAGACGTGCCTCGAGAAGCTCCTCCTCTGCGCCCTTGATATGGCAGGCGGTGTAGAACTTGTGGAAGCGAGCGGAAAGCTCCATCACGTACTTGTTCATGCGGCTGGGGTCATAATCGCGGGCTGCAAGAGTAATCTCCTCCGGCAGTGCGGCGAGCTGCTTTATAAGCTCCCGCTCCTCTGCTGTATTCAGAAGCGCTGCGTTTATATCGCCGGTATGCGGCACCATGTGTCCGTCTGCGGCAAGATTTGCAATCATGGTGCAGATACGTGCGTGGGCATACTGCACGTAATAAACCGGGTTCTCGCTGTCCTGGCGCTTTGCAAGCTCGAGATCAAAGACAACGGGGGTTTCAGGACGGGAGTTGAAGAAATAGCGTGCTGCATCAACCGGGACCTCATCGAGCAGATCCGTCAGGGAAATTGCCTTGCCGCTGCGCTTGGACATACGCACCTCCTGCCCGTTGCTCATAAGCTTTACGAGCTGCATCAGTACGATGTCAAGTCTGTTCTCACCATCGAGGCCGAGTGCGTCCAGTGCGCCCTTGAGGCGTGCCACATGGCCGTGGTGATCCGCGCCCCAGACGTTGACAGCGATATCAAAGCCGCGCTCCTCGAGCTTGTTGCGATGATATGCTATATCTGCGGCAAAGTAAGTGTAGAATCCGTTTGCGCGGCGCAGGACGTCGTCTTTCAGATCGAGCTTGTCGATCTCCTCCTGCTTCTTGCCGTTCTTGAGATATACATCGGTGAGAATCTGCGCAGTCTTGAGCCAGAGCGCACCGTCCTTCTCATATGTAAAACCTCTGTCCGTCAGCAGCTGTGCGGTCTCTTTAACATAGCCGGACTCATGAAGTGAGGACTCAAAGAACCATTTGTCGTATTCTATGCCGTAGCGGCGCAGATCGGACTGCATCTTGGGGATATTGCGCTCAAGGCCGAACTTTGCCATTGCAGCGTGGCGCTCTGCTACATCAACATCAAGATAGCTGTCGCCGTTTGCCTCGCGGAAAAGGCTCGCCAGCTCTTTTATATCATCACCGTGGTAGCCGTCCTCCGGGAACTCGACTTTATCCTCGCCGAGTATAAGCTGCTGATAGCGTGCATCGATGGATGATGCGAACTTTTCTATCTGGTTGCCGGCGTCGTTGACATAGAACTCACGGCTGACGTTGTATCCCGCTCTGTCGAGGACGCTTGCCAGTGCATCGCCGAGAACGCCGCCGCGGGCATTGCCCATGTGCATGGGGCCGGTGGGGTTTGCCGATACGAATTCGACCATGAGCTTTTTGCCCTTGCCGATGTCGACTCTGCCGTAATCCTCGCCCTCTGCCTCTACGGTTTTCAAAACATCCGCGTACCAGGAATCGGCGAGTCTGAAATTAATGAAGCCGGGGCCTGCCGCCTCAACCGAGGAAAACCAGGTTCCCTCAAGCTCCATGTTGGCGATCAGGGCGTCAGCAATCTTTCTGGGTGCCATATGCAGTGCCTTTGCGCCGGTCATCGCGTGATTTGCAGCGTAGTCGCCGTTTGCCGTGTCCTTGGGAATCTCAACCGTTCCGCTGAGAACGGCGCCCTCCGGCAGCTGTCCTGCGGCTGCCGCGCGCTCATATGCGGCGGCGATAATTCCGTTTATACTGTCCTTAGCCTGCTGTATCAGATTTGCCATATCCGTCCATTCCTCTCTGCTCTTCTATTTTTATGTGAAACTTGTTTTTTGACACGACCGTATGCTCCATATCCAGCACATAGTCAAGCTCCATCTCGCCGCCGGACTCGTTGAAATCCCGGTAAATCCTGCGCGTGCTTATGCCGAGCGTTGCTGTGCCGTAGGGCGTCTCATACAGGAAGCAGCTCTTTTCCTTTTCGCGGAATATCATTCTTCCGGTTATTGTACCGTCTCTGTCAACGACCACCTCGTCCGGTCTCACAAATACGCTTGTACGCGTACCGTCAAGGCCGGTGACCTCTGTTTCCATATAGCTGAAACAGTAGGTGTCTCCGTCACGGGAAAAAAAACCGTCCGTGCTGAATTCCAGCTCGTCCTGATCCTCGGTACCGCAGTTGTGTACACTGTGCATCGAGATTACAACGTCTTTCATCATGTCTTCGTCGGCTCCTCTCTGCCGGCATAGGCCTTCTCCACGATACCGATATCCCTGCCGAGTAAATTTCTGGCGTGCACGGCGAAATCCGTTCCGCTGCCGCTTGAATAGAACAGCTCGCTGCCGTCGCTGCCGAGCATATCATTCTCTTCAAGATAGCGCTTCATGCTGTGTGCCGCGCTTCCGCCCGCGCTGACCAGAACGACATTCGCCCCCAGATAGCGCGAAATAGCACCCGCCGCGAAATCAAAATGCGTGCATCCGAGCAACAGTGCGCATACATTCTTTTCGCGCATCGGCGCCAGATATCTCTCTACTGCCTCGTCAAGCAGCGGATCATCATCCGCGGTGTGTCCCTCTTCCACAAGCCGCACGAAGTCCTGACAGGCTATGTCTATGACCTCACGGCCCGGGCAGATTTCGTTGAGTCTTCTCTTATATGCGCCGCTGCGTATGCTCGCGTCCGTAGCGATAACGCCGAAGGGTGCGTTGCCCGGCATCTCCGCCATGACGCGGACGCTCTCATCTATCACGTTGAAGGTTGAAAGTCTGAATGCTGCGAGCACATCGGGGGCCGTACTTGAAACCGTGCCGCAGGCGGCGATTATTGCCTTTGCGCCGAGCTTTTCCAAAAGCTCCATATCCTCCTGCGCCATGCGCCGGAGCTGCTCCACCGGGCGTGTGCCGTAGGGGTTGCGCCCTGTATCGCCGAAATATATAATACTCTCATTCGGTAGTATCTTTCTCAACTCACGCAGCGACGTCAGGCCGCCGAGCCCTGAGTCGAATATACCGACGGGTCTGTTATCCATCTGAATCTCCCTGATTATTTCGCTGATTTTTGACTGACAGCTTATTGTACTCCAAAGGTTCCCGCAATACAAGAAAAATTTGTTTGTTTACACATGTAGAAATATTATGCATATAGTGCTATAATATCTATCCGAAATAACAGACCCCAAGTTAATTATATAATTTAATTACAAGCACGTTTCTGCGGCTTTGCCGCACGGAGGATTATTATGAATATAGAGCTTTCTGATAAGGAGTTCAGGCGGCTGCTTGATATGGTGTACATAGGCAACTGGATTCTGAATTCAACACGCGGCGAGGATAGATTTGAAGACTACGATCAGATACAGGAAAAGCTGTTTTCACTCTGCCCCGCCAACGGCATGCGCTCGCTTGTGCAGCTCTGGCGCGGCCACATATTCCCGTCCGAGGCATACGAGAACGGCGGGATTCACGAGGCCATTGCGGACTACGAGGATGCGGTTTTTTATAACATTCTCGCAGAGGAGCTGGCGCGGCGCGATCTCGGGCTTGAGGACAGCGACCCGGAGAATTTTGACGAGCTGACTGCGCGCATGAATGACTATCTCGATGAGTTTGAGCGCAACGGGCTCGACGCTGTCAACGTTGATATAGATTAAAGGAGCAGCTTAAAATGCATGACGAGCTTACAAAGCAGGACATAAAGAAAATGCGCGAGGAGCTTGACTATCGCCGGCTGGAGCTTATGCCGGAGCTGATTGAAGAGGTCAAGCGCACACGTGCGTTCGGAGATCTGAGCGAAAATTTTGAATACAAGGCGGCAAAGCAGGCGCAGAACAAGAATCGCAGCCGCATCCGCTACCTTGAGGGCATGATAAAGACCGCCACGGTCATAGATGACCGCTCCAATGCAGATGAGGTAGGTCTTTTCGACAAGGTTGAAATCTACATGCCGGATGACGACGAGACCGATATAATTCAGGTCGTCACCACGGTTCGCTGCGACCCGCGCAAGGGGCTTATCAGCAAGGAGTCCCCGTTCGGGCAGCAGGTACTCGGCAAGCATGTGGGTGATAAATTCACCGTGCATGTCGACGACAGCTACAGCTATGAGGCCGAAATCCGTTCAATCACCAAGTGCGTTGATGACGGCTCCGCCCCGCTCCTGGAGTATTAATATTTATATTTATAATTAATTCAGCAGCCGGTGTAATTACCGGCTGCTGAAATTTTAAATTATCAAAATCTCTGGTCGAGCTTATAGGTGATATCCTCCTCGAAGCTCAATCGCGGCTCCTTATGTCTCAGAAGACGGGATATTGCAGGGATATGCTTAAAGAACACCAGCCCTGCGGCAAACATCATAAGCTTTAAGATCAAATCGTCCTCAACCACCAACACCGTCACGACAACATAGATAAGTGTTGCGATGAGCGTGCCGAGGGAGACGTACTTGGTTACGAGAATTGCTATCGCCGCCACAACCGCCGTTGCAATGCCGACAGACGGGGCGATAAATACACCGAGCATCGCAAGGCACAGTGTGGCATGGCTGCCCTTGAAATCATAGAACAGCGGGTACAGGCGGCCGAGCACAAGGCAAAAGCCCGCAAATGCGCGGCCTACATCGGCGTGCCCCTTAAAGCCGAGCAGCAGCGAGCCGAAGAGAATCGGCAGCGCGTCCTTTACGATTTCCGTCAGCAGCAGCTTTATTGCGCCGGGAACACCGTAAATTCTTCTGAAGTTGGAAATCCAGATGTTGCCCTGTCCGAGGCTGCGCAGGCTCGCCCGGAAGACGTAGTTCGAGGCAATGACCATGGTGCTCATGCTGCCGATACCATAGGCAAATACGGCAATCAACAGCAATAAAAACCAGTAGAGGATCATTCTTTATCCCCTTTCTGGCGAATAACAATGCGCACGGGGGTACCCTCAAGTCCGAACACGGATCTTACCTGATTTTCTATATAGCGCTGATAGGAAAAATGGAAGAGCTCACGCGAATTGCAGAATATCACAAAGCATGGCGGCTTGATGCCTGTCTGCGTCATGTAATATATCTTCAGGCGGCGGCCCTTGTCCGTAGGCGGCTGTACACGCGCCTGAGCATCGGCAAGGACATTATTGAGCATGCCGGTGCTGATGCGCATATTGCTCTGGTCGTTGACGAAGTTGATAAGCTCGTATATTCTGTCTGTGCGCTGGCCGGTCAGGGCGGAGATAAACACGATGGGCGCATAGCTCATAAAGCTCAGATCGCGCATGATGTCCTTGCGCATCTTCTCCATCGTACCCGTCTCTTTGTCGACAAGATCCCACTTGTTGACGACGATAATGCTCGCCTTTCCTGCCTCATGCGCAAGACCTGCTATTTTAGTATCCTGCTCGGTAACGCCGTCGCGCGCGTCTATCATGATAAGGCACACGTCCGCGCGCTCAATTGCAAGCTGTGCGCGCATAACGGAGAACTTCTCGACCCGCTCGTCCACTCTTGACTTGCGGCGGATACCGGCTGTATCGATAAAGACATATTTGCCGTACTGATTTTCAAGCGCTGTATCTACGGCGTCGCGCGTCGTTCCGGCAACATCGCTGACTATTACGCGCTTTTCACCCAGCACGCGGTTGACAAGCGACGACTTGCCGACGTTCGGCTTGCCGATGACGGCGACTTTGATGCTGTCGTCCGGCTCCTCGTTTTCGTCCGGCTCCGGGAAATATTTCAGACACTCGTCCAGGAGGTCGCCCGTGCCGTGGCCGTGTATGGCGGAAACGGCAATGGGATCGCCCAACCCGAGGGCGTAGAACTCATATATTGCGGGGTCAGGTGCGCCGGTGGAGTCTGCCTTGTTCACGGCGAGCACTACGGGCTTTTTCGAACGCAGCAGAAGATTTGCAACGTCCTTATCCGCTGCCGTAACTCCCGTGCGTATATCCGTCACGAGCACTATAACGTCCGCAGCGTTGATTGCAATCTGTGCCTGCTCGCGCATAAAGAGCAGTATTTCGCTGTCAGTCGTCGGCTCAATGCCGCCGGTGTCTACTATATTAAATTTGCGTCCGCACCACTCCGCCTCGGCGTATAATCTGTCACGTGTGACGCCGGGGGTATCTTCAACTATGCTCAGGCGCTGTCCCACAAGCTTGTTGAACAGCATCGATTTTCCTACATTCGGGCGGCCAACTATGGCCACAAGAGGCTTTGACATTGACTGTCCCTCCTTTTTGCAATGATCAGTTCTGGTTATATTTATAATATTCCGTCTGCTCCCCGCGTTCGGGCAGCTTTACTTCCGGCAGCTCACCGGACATGGCGTCCCAAAGGGCAAATCCGTCCTGCTCTATCGGATAGATAGGAACGCCGAGTGCGTCCACCGCCTGTTCGAGCGTGATGTTGTCAAGGAAGTCCATCTCCTGGCGGCGCAGCATGTTCTGCGAGATAAAAAGCCGTTTCCCGAGATTTTTGCCCTTGAGCTGGCGAATGAGATCTCCGCCGGTAATAAGGCCGGTGACGTTTATGCTGTGGCCGAAGAAATCGTTTTCTATGGCGTAGACATGCCCCTCCATGTTGGGATATCTGTGCTGCGCCATGGAGACAAGTCTTTCAAAAAACGGAGCAACCGACACACCGCATGCGATTGAAAATGGCACGCAGTCCGGCTCGTCCGATAAGGTCAGAGCGGAACGGAACTCCGTATGCATCAGACGTATCATACCCACGCCGTTTTCTAGCTGCGTATACTCCTCGTAAAACTCATCGCTCGGCATCTCGTACCCGGCTTTTATGTACAGCTCATCGCCGCAGAAGAAAATACGCGTTCCGTATTTCTTGACGCACTCATCGCCGAACGCCGTTATCTGGTCTATCGTCTCGGCGGCATGCTCTTTTGTAAAAGGCGTGAGCGGATAAAGCCCCTCGCGAAATTTTGTAAGGCCTACAGGCACGATGGATACGCTGTGCACGCCCGGGTACATATCCGCAAGGTCGCGCATCGTCCTGTCAAGCTCCGCGCCGTCGTTAAGCCCCGGGCAGCAGACTATCTGGCAGTTCATCACTATGCCGGCCTCGGCAAAGCGGTGCATGGTCTCTATCGTCTCTCCCGCGCGCTTATTTCTCAGCATGGAGCAGCGAAGCTCAGGGTTCGTCGTGTGAACAGATACGTTAATTGGGCTGACGTGCAGAGCAATGATGCGTTCAATCTCTCTTTTGGAGAGATTGGTCAGCGTGATGTAATTTCCGAGGAGAAAGCTCAAGCGCGCATCATCGTCTTTGAAATACATCGTCTTGCGCATGCCCTTCGGCAGCTGGTCTATAAAGCAAAAGACGCAGTTATTGGCGCAGGAGCGCGGGTTATCCATAAGATAACTCTCAAAATCCACGCCGAGATCGCCGCCCTCGGGTTTGTGCAGGCGCATCTCGCTGCGCGTACCGTCCTGGTGCTCTATCTCAATTGTGAGCAGCGGATCATACGCGAAGAATTTATAATCCAGAACGTCAAGTATTTTATTGCCGTTTATTGAGACGAGCTTGTCCCCCGGCCGGGCGTGGCCATGCAGAGGGCTGTTCTCATCGATTGATTTTATGACATTTTCCATGCTCTCGCTGCCCTCCCCTTGCATACAGGCAGACTTTCTCTGCATGTATGCAAAAGGAGGAAAGGTTTTGTCCTCTCCTCCTAAAGCTTCTTTACTTGCTCTCCTCGACGCTGATGACCTGACGGCCATTGTACTGTCCACAAGCCTTGCAAGCACGATGGGGCATGCAAAATGCGCCGCAGTTGGGGCACTTGACTATTGCGGGAGCCTCCAGCTTCCAGACGGAAGAACGTCTCTTGTCACGTCTCTGACGCGATACTTTTCCTTTAGGGACTGCCATGTTGACACCTCCTGATAACAGCTGTTTATGAGCAGCTCAAAATTTAATTGCCATCCGGGGATTTATCCAAAAGCTGCTCAAGCACAGCAAATCTTGGATCAATTTGTTTCCTGCACGTGCAGGGGCCGAAATTGAGATTTTTGCCGCAGGTCGGGCAGAGGCCCTTGCAGTCGGGGCTGCACAGGAACTTTGTCTCCATGTCAAGAATGAAGAGAGTGGATAAAATCTCATCCAGATCTATCTCATCCCCGTCGAGTACAAACAGCTCCGGATCATCTCCGGTATTGTCCTCAACTATGGTGGCGTCAAGCTCCGTAACCTTGGTGCTGGCAAACTCGCTGCAGCAGCGGTCACATATGCAGAGCATCTCCGCGGTAAGCTCCCCCGTGAGATGGAGGACGCCCGCCTCGTTTGCCACTCTGCCGACAGCATGGGGTGCCGTGACATACTTCTCTATCGAAGGAAAATCAAGCCCATCCGTCGCCAGCTCACATTCAAACGGAACTGACGCGCCGGGTATTTCAATGATTTCTCTAAGATTAAGCCGCATATTGCACCTCTCGCTGCTATCCGCTGACATCAGCCTTAATATTATAGTTATTTTTTAATGGCTTGTCAACAGAAATTTTATATTGTATAATCAGAATATCCGGGAAAATATCAAGTATTTTTGAGGCATATCGCCATGAAAGAGTTATTAATCAAATCCAACGACGCAGGACAGCGTCTTGACCGCTTTGTCGGTAAAGCAGTGCCGCTTCTGCCGGAGTCACTGCTGCAGAAATATATACGTCTTAAGCGCATCAAGCTCAACGGCAAGGGTGCCAAACGCGACACGCGCCTTCAGCTCGGCGACACGCTGCAGCTTTATATAAACGATGAGTTTTTTGAAAAGCCGCGCGAGGAAAATTCTTATCTTAAAGTAGGCACTCCGCGCCTCGACATTGTCTATGAGGACGAGAACATTCTCCTTGCCGACAAGAAGCCGGGCGTACTGTGTCACAGTGCCGGCGTCTGGGATTATAACACCCTTATCGCCAATATTCAAGCCTATTTGGCGCAGAAAGGCGAATGGAAGCCGCGCGAGGAGAACTCCTTCACTCCGGCGCTGTGCAATCGTATTGACCGCAACACCGGCGGCATAGTCATCGCCGCGAAGAACGCCGAGGCACTGCGCATACTAAACGACAAGATACGCGACCGCGAGATTGAAAAATACTATCTCTGCGCAGTTTCAGGGCGTCCGAGACCGGCTGACGGGCGGCTTGAAAATTATCTTTTCAAGGACGCAGCCAAAAATCAGGTGTATATTAAATCAAAGCCGGAGCCTGGTGCAAAGACAGCCGTGACGGAATACAGAACGCTTAAAAGCGCCGGGAAGCTCTCGCTTGTCGAGTGCCATCTTCTCACCGGGCGCACACATCAGATACGTGCGCAGATGTCGCACGCGGGCTGGCCGCTGCTCGGTGACGGGAAGTACGGGCGTGAAAGCTTCAACCGTGATTTCGGTGAAAAGGGGCAGGCGCTCTACTCCTATCGCCTTGTGTTCGCCTTCCCGACCGATGCCGGAATATTAAACTATCTTCGTGGGCGCGAATTCAAGGTGAAGTCCGTGGATTTTGCCGAAAAGTACTTCGATGTAAAAGATCTGGATTTTTAAATTTGCAAAAATCAATAAAATACTCTGAAATTTAAAAATTCTTCTTGATTTTTCCGCAATATACTGTAAAATGTTTTCGTTAAATTTATTGCTTCTTTAGGAGGAAGATTAAAAATGACTTACGAGATGGACATTGCCGGCCTAAAACGTGACCTGCCGATATGCAAAGTGACAGACGATCTTTACATCGGCGCGTTTGTCATGTTCGGTGATGTTGAGCTGACTGTCCACTGCGCAGCTGAGCTGCTTGAGCGCGCACCCGAGTATGATTACATTATCGCACCTGAGGCAAAGGCAATTCCCCTTCTCTATGAAATGGCCCGTCAGAGCGGCGCGAACAAATATTTCGTCGCACGCAAGGGCGCAAAGGCATATATGCAGGGCGTCTTTTCCGTTGACGTCAAATCCATTACCACCGAGGGTGTGCAGCATCTCGTGCTTGACACCGAGGATGCAAAGCTCATCAAGGGCAAGCGTATGCTTCTCGTCGATGACGTTATCTCCACCGGTGAGTCACTGCGTGCACTTGAAACTCTCGTGACCGAGTGCGGCGGCATCATCGCAGGCCGTATGGCTCCTCTCGCAGAGGGCGACGCAGCAGACCGCAGCGATATCATATATCTCAACAAGCTGCCGCTTTTCAACGCTGACGGCTCTGTCAAGTAAATACAGCCCAAGAAATTATTCAGCCGGGACTTGATTTTTCAAGCCCCGGCAGTTTTTATTTTATAATATTTTATAATTTCACGTCGCGATGCTGTGAAGCGTAAATCTTATTCAGCAGCGGACGGACAACGTAGTAGAGCAGCTTGTTGTCAAGATTAAAAAAGTATATGAGCATGCTCAGCGGTATAATGCTCAGCAGTGCGATAATAAGCTTCTTCTTTTTCATGTGTGTATTACCATCCTTCGTAATCGTCAAAGTCTACGAGGCTTGCGTCGAGCGGCTCCTCCTGCATGACTGCGGTCATATATTCGGAGAACTGTCTGCGCATTTCGTTGCGGCTTATGGTGCGGTGATCAAACATATCGTTCTGTATCCAGACGAGGTGCTTATTCTTTTCCTTGGCCTGATCGTTAACGACACCGGACAGTCCCATTGCTCCCTTGCAGGTTATATCATCATACATGAGGACTATATCGCAGTTAAACTTCTCCGCCTCGTCCCAGACCTCGAGCAGATGCTGATATCCGCCGGTAAGGTGACGGCGCATAACACCGCGCTCGTAGTTATGTGCAATGCCGATAAGCGCGTCATCAAGATTATCCTCGGGGATGATTACGTTTCCGGAGAACATATCCATCTGTGCGACAACCAGAACGCCCCAGCAGTTATATGCCCACGTGTTGAAATCAACATAGTAGCAGCCCGGGCCGCCCCAGGTTATCATGCGGTGGCGTGCCTTGTCAAAGCTGACAATTTTATTTTTATAGGCCTTTTCAGCGATCTTGAGCGTCTTCTTCGCCGCCTTGTCAACGAAGGGCATGCTGCCGCCAGAGAACGTGAAGTAGAAAGCGTGAAACAGCGGAGAAATGACGCCGGCATACGGGGTATACGGTGTTTTGATGTAATCCCAGCACTCGAACTCGTTGCGAACCTCGTTGTTGTGCTTTTTCATGACCTCGAAGAAGGCCTTTTCGTCGAACTTCTCGCCGGTTGTGTCTTCGATGAATTTTATTACCTCTTTCATCTGCGCGAGGGAATACTTATCAGTGTCCTCGTCCTCCCAGCGCATCGGTATACCGGCGACCATCGTAGGTATTTTAATGCGGCGCTCGATAAGCTGGCTGTTCATGGCAGATGAGTCGCAGGGCATATTGTTCGTGATAAGGCACGCGCCGACATCGGGGTAATCATCGTTAATGGCAACACCAGCGGCGTTCGCGCTCAGTCTGCAGGAGTCAGACGGCAGGCCGACGTTCTCCATGATGTCCATATAATACGGCGCAAGATTCTGATCCATGTAGGTTCCCAGCAGTCCCTGCAAGACTTCGAGCGGCAGAGACTTGAGATTGGGGAAGCCCGCGACAATCTCGGGGCACATGGTCTGCTCGAGCATGACGTATTTATCTGCGTTCTTTGTCTTGCCGAAGCGGCGGTCGCCCTTCATGCTGTCGGCGATCATGCCGGTCGCGCCCTTCATGATGGCGTGCATCTGAATATGAGAGGCGCGCAGTGCGGGGCCGCGCATACCTGCAGTGCAGCGGTCTACCATGTGCAGCGTGCCCATGTATGAGCCGAACCAGCGGTACTCAAACAGGCCCTTGACAATGCGCACGGGGGATTTTGTGACGAACTGCGCCATGATTCCGAGGTTTACCACCCACTGGGTGTAATCATAGAAGGTGTCCTTCAGGCCGCGCCACTCGCGGTACTTTGCAATGCCGCTGCCCTTGTAAAAGCGTTTTGCTTCGTTTGCCATTACATTTTGCCTCCCTGAATTTTCTTTATCTCAATGCTCTCGACAAAAGCCTGGAATCTCGTGCGGAGCTGGCCGGACGATGCCATTGTGTATTCCTTCTCAACGCCGATGCAGGGGATGCCCTCGACATCATTCATGTCATGTACACCCATGACGCGCTCATAGCTCCAGTACTCACAGAACTTCATCTGCAGATACAGGATGCCGTCGGCATTATAATCCTTAACAAGCTGCTTTAGATAATTGCGGCGCTGAAGCTGCTTCTCCTTGTTCATGAAGCGCGGGCATTCGCTGGTTGAGAGATAGTGCCGCGCAACGGCTGTAAGTGCGCTCTCGCCCTCGTGAATTTCTATCTCTTCTCGGCCGGGCAGTGAGCCATAGCAATAGCGGTCGGCGACGACATATGCGCCGCAGTCCTCAATAAGCTTTGTGAACTCCGGATTATCAACCTCGGAGCCCGTCACAACTATGCGTGCGCGATAGGCGGGTTTTGCGTCAAGCTCGCGTTCTTTCACTTCGCGGAGCGTCTCTTCAAGCTTGTCCTTTATGAGATACTGCGGGCAGCATTCGCTCACCAGCTGTATAACATGGAACTCATAGCTCGTAATCGGCGGGTTCGGCAGCTTGCGCAGTTCGCCGAGCTCGGTGATAATGCGGCAGATCTCATTGTGCTCTTCTATGGCCTTGCGGATGGCCTCATCGGAGACATCAACTCCGTAGACCTCCTCAAGCGGTTTGAGTATATACTTGCGAAGCTGAGACTCATAATGCTCATATGCCGCCTTGGTCGTGACAAAGGGTACGTCCATCATGCTCATAAAGAATTTGGGGTTCTGCTCTTTTACGAGACCCATGATGTCAAAATACTCGTGTGCGCGGTGCATCATCTGGCAGGTTTCGGACGAGAACATGGCTGACAGGAAATTATAGCCGCCCTCCATGCTGCGCTCAAGAACGCTGCGGGTGAACGGGCAGGTCTTGTTGGTCATGTAGTAGGTTCCGATATCGGTGTTTGTGGTTCCCGGTGCGCGCAGACGCACAGAGAAGCAGCCGCCAAGGTTCAGCAGTACCTCGGGGATAAAATAGCAGGTGTAGCCCAGCGCCAGCTTTCCATCTGCCGAAGCCTGCTTGACAAGCTCGTTGTTTGCGTCCTGCAGCAGATCTTCAAAGTAGATAAGATGCTTCAGATCTTTCATGTTTTCCTCCTGTTTATTCGGCAAGAAGCCTTTTTGTCTTCTCTTATTCGCTTTTCTTAATATATTATGTTATGCTCTCGCTGTTATTATTAAATAATTATAATAAATTATAAGCCGCCTCTAAAATCGCAGCTGTGAATAATCACGGTTTGAATATTATCACGTAGATATTTTTATGTCAATATTTTTTGCCGGAATTCTCATGATTTTCTTGACAATTCTGATTGAATGCTTCATAATATTTCCTGTGATTGTGATTATTCAATCACAAGTTTTTGCAGGTGGTATTAATTATGGCTTTCGAAAAAATAAACATACCCTCAGCAAAGGAATGTTTTTTTAATAATATAAAATACAAGATACTCTCCGGTGAGCTCAGCGTAGGGCAAAAGCTTCCCTCGGAGCGTGAGCTTGCCGAGCAGACGGGAATAAATCAGTCTGCCGTTCATCTCGCAATAAAAGATCTCGAACGCACAGGTTTCTTAAATATCATTCCGCGGCACGGGACCTATGTCGCCGATTATATTGCATGCGGCAACTATGATACTCTGCATGAAATACTGCGCTCCGGCGAGCAGCACATGACACGTGAGCGCGTTGTCGCCCTTGTCGAAACGCGAAACGCCATAGAAGGCGGCGCGCTCATACGTCTGGCCTCATGCCATTCTGATAGTGACATCCGGCAGCTTGATGAATTTATTAATCGCTTCAAAGCTGCGCGCGGTCAGGGGCTCAGCGCGGACACGCTCGGTACTATGACCAGGGATTTTCATTATCTTATATGCAAGCTAAGCGGAAACGAGGTTTTTATATTATTAATGAACTCGTTTAGTGAAATATCCCACGGGCTCTGGCGGCACTGCGCCGGGCATTGGGGCATCGAAGGTTTGATAGAACAGAGCGAGCACATCGTCAATCTGATTAAATCCGGAAACGGCCTCGAGGCTCAGGTTTATATCACAGACAAATTCAACGAATATGTCCGCGATTGCGGCATATCCCTGTAATTTGCAGCTCCGGGCCTGCGAAAGAGAAAACCTGAAGCTGGGTTTCTTGAGCAATTCAGTCAGTGCAATTCACCGATCATAGTTCACGATTCGTTCAAGCGGATAGAGCAAAGTGCTGTTGTTTTTTGCGTCCGCAACAATTCTCTCATCGAAACCGCTT
The DNA here is from genome assembly GCA_963590455.1 of bacterium. Classification (GTDB taxonomy): domain Bacteria; phylum Bacillota; class Clostridia; order Oscillospirales; family Oscillospiraceae; genus Limivicinus. Next base: position 36,163 of record CAVAPH010000002.1, read on the forward strand.
TCCGAAAACAGCGCATAATAGAACGCAGCCTTATCTTTCAGCGGTGTAAGCTTTGCCGTAGTATCGAGATATTCAGAATAAGAAAACGGAGCTTTCTTGAATTTGCACTCGAATAGCATTGAGGCGTCCCAATATTTATAGACAGAGAATCTGAATTGAAATTCTTAAATAAATACAAGAACATTGAGGGACAACTAATAGTTCTGTATAGCAGACGGCGTGTTGACGAGAGCGAAACGCTGAGGAAATTCTGTAAAGGAAAGTGGTGAAATAAATGAACATCGATAAGGATAAAAGAATTGATGGTGAATATGATCCGCCTTTACCCGAAAGAATAGTCAAGCCTACAGAGGAAGATAAAGAGAAGCTTAAAAGACTACTCGAAAAATATCCCAGTCTAAAAGATAAATAACATGTATTTCACATGATTGCAAGAAAATTGAGAAAATATTCCCAACTTTTCACGTCGCTTGTCGTCAAATGAGAACAGGTTTTTTAATATAATTAAACGCAAAAGCGCCCGCATCCTTTTGTTGGATGCGGGCGCGGATTATTTGCTTATCGGATCTTATTACTTCTGATCCTTGATTGCTGCCTGTGCGGCTGCGAGGCGTGCGATAGGAACGCGGAACGGGCTGCAGGAGACGTAGTCGAGGCCGACTCTGTGGCAGAACTCAACAGAGCTGGGATCGCCGCCGTGCTCGCCGCAGATGCCGAGGTGCAGCTCCGGACGGGTTGCACGGCCGAGCTTTGCTGCCATTTCGACGAGCTTGCCGACACCGACCTGGTCGAGACGTGCGAACGGATCGCTCTCGTAGATCTTGTTGTCGTAGTAAGAGCCGAGGAACTTGCCGGCGTCGTCACGGCTGAAGCCGAAGGTCATCTGGGTCAGGTCGTTAGTGCCGAAGGAGAAGAACTCAGCCTCGGTTGCGATCTGGTCTGCAGTGAGAGCAGCTCTCGGGATCTCGATCATGGTGCCGACAAGGTACTTCATGTCAGAGCCTGCCTCAGCGATGAGCTGATCGGCAACCTTGGTGACGACGTCCTTGACGAACTTGAGCTCCTTGACCTCGCCAACCAGCGGGATCATGATCTCGGGGACGAGAGTCCAATCGCTGTGGCGTGCCTGAACTGCAAGTGCAGCCTTGATAACGGCACGGGTCTGCATCTCGGCGATCTCCGGGAAGGTGACAGCCAGACGGCAGCCGCGGTGACCCATCATCGGGTTGAACTCATGCAGGGATGCGATGATGTTCTTAATCTGCTCAACGGTCTTGCCCTGTGCGTCTGCAAGAGCCTTGATGTCAGCCTCTTCAGTGGGAACGAACTCGTGGAGAGGAGGATCGAGGAAACGGATGGTTACGGGGTAGCCGGCCATTGCCTCGTAGATACCCTCGAAGTCGCTCTGCTGCATCGGCTCGAGCTTTGCAAGAGCTGCAACGCGCTCTTCCTTGGTGTCGGAGCAGATCATCTCACGGAAAGCAGCAATACGGTCGGAGTTGAAGAACATATGCTCGGTACGGGTAAGGCCGATGCCCTGTGCGCCAAGCTCACGTGCCTTCTGTGCATCGTAAGGAGTATCGGCGTTGGTGCGGACCTGGAGGCGGCGATACTTGTCAGCCCAGGACATGATGCGGCCGAACTCGCCTGCGATGGTAGCGTCAACAGTGGGGATGATGCCGTCGTAAATCTTACCGGTGGAGCCGTCGATGGAGATGTAGTCGCCCTCGTGGAAGGTCTTGCCAGAAAGCTCGAACTTCTTGTTGGCCTCGTCCATCTTTATCTCGCCGCAGCCGGAGACGCAGCACTTGCCCATGCCGCGTGCGACAACTGCAGCGTGGCTGGTCATGCCGCCGCGAACGGTCAGGATGCCCTGTGCGGCCTTCATGCCTTCTATATCCTCGGGGCTGGTCTCGAGACGTACGAGAACGACCTTCTCCTTGCGGGAAGCCCATTCCTTTGCGTCCTCTGCGGTGAAGACGATCTTGCCGCAGGCAGCGCCGGGGGATGCGCCAAGGCCCTTGCCCATCGGGGTGGAAGCCTTGAGAACATTTGCGTCAAACTGGGGGTGGAGCAGAGTGTCGAGGTTTCTCGGGTCGATCATCAGCACTGCCTGCTTCTCATCGATCATGCCCTCATCAACGAGATCGCATGCGATCTTGAGAGCTGCCTGTGCGGTGCGCTTGCCGTTGCGGCACTGGAGCATGTAGAGCTTGCCGTTCTCGACGGTGAACTCCATGTCCTGCATGTCGCGGTAGTGCTCCTCAAGGATGCCGCAGACCTTAACGAAATCTGCATATGCCTCGGGGAACTGCTCTGCCATCTCTGCGATGGGCATCGGGGTACGGACGCCGGCGACGACGTCTTCGCCCTGTGCGTTGACGAGGAACTCGCCCATCAGCTTCTTCTCGCCGGTGGCGGGGTCACGGGTGAATGCAACACCGGTGCCGGAGTTCTCGTTGAGGTTGCCGAATACCATCGGCATGACGTTGACAGCGGTGCCCCAGGAGTAGGGGATGTCGTTGTCGCGGCGATATACGTTTGCTCTGGGGTTGTCCCAGGAACGGAAAACAGCGCGGATAGCTTCGTAGAGCTGTACCTTCGGGTCGGAGGGGAAGTCCTCGCCGATCTGCTTTTTGTACTCTGCCTTGAACTGCTCAGCCAGCTTCTTGAGATCGGATGCGTCGAGCTCGAGGTCGGAGGTGACACCCTTCTCTTCCTTCATCTGGTCGATAAGCTGCTCAAAGTACTTCTTGCCGACTTCCATAACGACGTCGGAGAACATCTGGATGAAGCGGCGGTAGGAGTCGTATACGAAACGCTCAAACTTGGGATCGGGGTTGCCCTTGATCATAGCGGCGACAACGTCGTCATTAAGGCCGAGGTTGAGTATGGTATCCATCATGCCGGGCATGGAAGCACGTGCGCCGGAACGTACGGAAACGAGCATGGGGTTGTTAAGATCGCCGAACTTCTTGCCGTTGATCTGTTCCATCTTTTCGACGTACTGCATGATCTCTGCCATGATCTCGTCGTTTATCTTGCGGCCGTCCTCGTAGTACTTCGTGCAGGCCTCAGTGGTGATGGTGAAGCCCTGGGGGACAGGCAGCCCGATGTTGCTCATCTCTGCAAGGTTTGCACCCTTGCCGCCCAGCAGCTCACGCATGTTTGCGTTGCCTTCGGAGAACAAATAGACGTATTTCTTACTCATTCTTTTCGATCCTTTCTTTTTTGTCGAATAAGCTATTTAAAATTTGCAATCAGCCATAGAGTATGGTAACACAAAATATCTGTTTTTTTCAATAGATTTTGTGCATAAAATATTGAATTTTTTATGAGTTTTTAAGGCTAATTGCCGACACTGTGCACAAATTTGCAAGTTTTTCGCACAATGCGGCATATTCTTGAATTGACAGAACCTCTCCCCGTACACGGGCATCAAGGCCGCATTCGGTTATCGCCGTTTCGGCAGCAGATTTGTCAATTCCGAGGCCCGACGAGAGCGCGTTGACAAGCGTCTTTCTCCGCTGATTAAATGCGGCGCGTATTATCTTGAACAGCAGCTTCTCATCGCTCACATCGCAGGGCGGAACCGCGCGTTTTGTGAGATGAATTACGCTGGAGGTCACCTTCGGCTGAGGTACAAAGCAGCTCGGCGGGACATCAAAGAGCAGCTGCGTCTCCGTGTGCCACTGCACGAAAATACCGAAAGCGCCGTAATCCGCGGTGCCGGGCTTTGCGCAGATGCGCCGGGCAACCTCGCGCTGTATCATGACAGTGACGCTGTCAAATACTCCGCTCTCAAGTATCGCGGTGAGCACGGGGCTTGTCACATTGTACGGCAGATTCGCGCACACCACAGGGCGCAGTCCGTCAAAATGCTCCTGCACAAGCTTCGGGAGATTCTGCTTGAGTACATCGCCGAAAATAATCTCCACATTGTCAAGATCGGCAAGCGTTTCGGCGAGGATAGGCTTGAGCGCGCTGTCCAGCTCCACGGATACGACTTTGCCCGCTCGAAGCGACAGCTCCCGCGTCAGGCAGCCTATGCCCGGGCCTATCTCCAGAACGCCGGTGTTTTTATCTATCTGTGCACCGTCTGCAATATCGCGCGGCACCCAGTCCGCCGTTAAGAAATTCTGTCCCAGAGACTTGGAGAAGCGGAAGCCGTGGCGTGCCAGCAGCTCTCTAATAGAATTTATATCAGTCAGTTCCATGCTCATTTCATCTTTCTGTAGCGCAGCCACTGCCCGACAATACACAATCCGATAAGTACGAGGCCGCAGAGCTTGGTCACAAAGTCCGCAGTGCTGTAAAAGAACAGCACAACGAGCACGGCCAGTGCAACAACCGTCCAGATTATCGCGGTGATAAGATAGTATGTGGGGCTTTTCCTGTCGTTCATGTTTATACCCTCCGTTTATCTGCCTTTGTTTTTCAAAAGCTTTTCAAAGCCGTAGCGTGCGGAATCATGTCCGGGCTCGCAGCTTATCTGCAGGTTTCCGCGGTATCTGTAGCCGTGATCGCGCAAAAGCTGCTGCATCGACTTATTTTTTCTGTGCGTATCCGTGCGAATGCAGCGCAGTCCGTAGTCCGCCGCCTGCTTTTCGACGCATTGCATAATATAATCCGATATTCCGGTGCCGCGGTACTCTTTTGCGACTGCCGCTCTGTGCAGCACGCAGCAGGGCACATCGGCGCTCCATTTTCCGTCGGTAATCTCGGCGTAGCTTGCCTCTTCGAGAGTTGAGAGCGTGAAGAAGCCCGCGATCTCATCTCCGTGCATGACTACACGGCATTCCCCTCGCGCGATATCCGGCAGGAAATCCGATGCCTGCGGATAATCGCCCTGCCACTGATCGACATGATGCTTTTTAAGGCTCTGCCTTGCATCATCAACAATGCGCATGATGTCCTGCAAATCATTCTCTGTCGCCGTCCTGTACGTGAGCGGCTCGGTCAGCTTTCTTCGTTTGGAATCTTTTTTTATCTCCTCGAGGAGCTCAAGATCCGCTTTATCCGTAAGCTGCAGCCGGGCAAACATATCAGGGCGTTTGCTCATTGTGCGCTCAAACTGCTTTTTGCGGCGCCATTTTTCAACCTTGCTGTGGTCGCCGTTTATGAGCACATCCGGCACGGCGCTGCCCTCCCAGACCTCCGGGCGCGTATACTGCGGATATTCGAGCAGGCCGTCCCAATGGCTCTCTCCGGTGTAGCACTGCTCATCCGCCAGCACACCCGGCACAAGGCGGCACACAGAGTCCGCCACTGCCATTGCCGCGATCTCGCCGCCGGTCAGCACGAAATCGCCGAGGGAGATTTCCTCGTCCACGCACTGCTCTATAAAGCGCTCATCCACGCCCTCATAATGTCCGCAGACAAGCACGAGATGATCGTAATCACGCTTGAGGCGCTTTGCAGTCTCCTGAGTATACGGCTGTCCCTGCGGAGACATGTATATCACGCGGGATTTTCTGCCCTCCGCCGTGCTCATCACGTGATCAAGGCAGGATTTAAGCGGCTGTGCCATCATAACGCAGCCGAATCCGCCACCGTAGGGGTAATCATCGACCTGACACTGCTTGTTCTCCGTGAAGTCGCGTATCTGCACACAGTTTATCTCCACTATGCCCTTCTTTGCCGCGCGGCCTATGATGCTCTCATGCAGCACCGCATCGACTGTTGTGGGAAAGAGCGTCATTATATCTATACGCATTTGTGTCGACATGTCACATACCCTCTATTAATTTTACAGTGATAACGCCGCTCTCGGCATCGGTTTTAATTATAAACTCGGGCACGGCCGGTATGAGATGCTCGGTTTCTCCCTGCACCACATATATAAGCGAGGCCGGGGTCTCCATTATTTCACTAAGTGTTCCTATGAGTTTCCCGCTCTCGTCTTCTACCCGTGCGCCGACGATATCCTGCAGGAAATATGCACCCTTTGGCAGCTTCGCGTCTGCCCGGTCTATGCTCACTTCCCTGCCCTTGAGCGTCATTGCGGCATTCACGTCATCAATGCCCTCAAGCTTTGCCAGCAGCATACCCTTATGCTCTCTGCCGGAAGTTATTTTATACGCCTTATCGCCGACATATATTCTGCCGCACTTTTTCATAAACTGCGGCGAGTCGAGCCATACCTCGATCTTCACCTCGCCCGCAATTCCGTGGGTGTTGACTATGCGCCCGGCCTCTATAAACTGCTGCTTGTCCATTCCTATCCTCCGTGCGGTCTTCCGCACACAGTTAATTTTTAATTCTGCATTTTATCTTCATTTCAGGTGTTCATGCCATAACTATTATATTATAACATGACTCGAACTGCTTTGCCAAGAGGCCGTAAATTTATTTACACACTTGTGAGTTTTAACCCTACTATGCCGGCAAGCAGAAGTGCCGCGAAGAAAAGCCTGCCCGCGGTAACAGGTTCTTTAAACGCCACAATTCCGACAATGAGGGAGCCCAGCGCGCCTATTCCCGTCCACACGGCATATGCTGTGCCGAGCGGCAGTGTCTTTGTCGCCTTTGCAAGCAGAAGAAAGCTTGCTATCAGTCCGGCTATCGTTATTGCCGAATATAATGGTTTTGTGAAGCCGTCCGAAAGCTTCATAAAATAAGCCCAAAAAACTTCAAAGCCGCCGGCTATCCCGAGTATTACCCATGCCATGTTTATGTCCTCCGTGATATTAAATAATAAAAATCGGCCGCATCCGTGTCTTCAAAGGCCTAACGACACGAACACAACCGTACTCTCCTACTTGGCAGCAGGAGTGCAGAGAATATAACATATTTTTATATTCCTGTCAATTTCGCTCTTCTCTATTAATTCATAAATATAAAAACTTCCCCGAAGACAAGTCTTCGGGGAAGGACCCGCAAATGCCGTGTCAGCCCAATTATAACCTGCACGAAAGAGCAGGTGGGTCGCCTAAGTTCTGTTTCATTGCTTCCAACGTCCGACTTGCGCCGGGAGGCCTGCAATCCGCAGATTCATGTCGGCATCCCTTATTAGAGATGTGGGTTTAATGGGCTGTGAAGCTCGAATGAGCAACACGCACACCGCAGGATTTTTGCTTTTTCACACGCCTGATTGCGGCGTTATTTACGTGAGGGAACTTATTTCTCTTCCTCGTCGTCAAAGAGGAGAATCATGAAATGCTCATACACATCGTTGAGCTCATCCTCATCGTCAACAGACTCGTAGATTTCCTCGCCGTTCTCTTCAAGCTGAGAGCGCAGGATTATCATACCGTAGTCCGGGTCATCCTCGGCCATATCCGCCGGGAGAAACGCCGTATAGGTCTTGCCGTTATAATCCATAGTATCGAGCAGTTCAAGTTCAAACTCCTGCCCGTCATCATCAACAATAGTGACGAAATCGCTTCCGAATTCCTCGCTCATTATTATACCTCCGCCGTTTGGTGTCTCTATTCTAACCTATTACCGTGCAGAAATCAATAGCAAATATGCGTTCAAGTCACCCGAAAAAGCATCTTCAGTCAACAAAAAGCAATATTGACGCGAAAATTTACATTTACTCTTTTTCTGTTTGACAACGTGTGATATAATGTTAAATTAGTGTTTTGCACTGTTTGGCATAGAAACTCATGCCAGTCATAACGAACAAACAAAAAGCCTCCGCACTTGATTTTTGCGGAATGATCTATCCCTCACAGGAGGTGTCTGCCGGATAATGGATGACAACAGCAAAAACGGCACCGGGCGCATCGGCAAAAATGCCGCGCACACCGGCAATACAGACAGGATTAATAAAGAAAGCGAAAGCCGTGAACGCACGGGCAACACCGATCTCATCACCGATGAGTCGAAGCCGAAGAGAAAGCCTCTGTTCGTGCTCAAGGCGGCGGACGTCACAATTGAGCTTGTAAGCTCCGTTTTAAGCAGCGTGCTTAAAGTCGTCGGTACTCTTCTTTTGATTTTCGCAATTACCGGCATGCTTTTTGCCTGCATCTTCGCCTACTATGTCAAGACGACGCTGACGCAAAATCTGGATCTTTCGCTTGAGGACTACAAGCTCAACCAGTCCAGCACGATATACTATCAGGACGCCAGCGGTGAATGGAGAGAGCTCAGCACGCTATCAGGCAAGCAGCGGCGCGTCTGGGTCGATATCGGCGAGCTGCCCTGGTATCTTGAAAAAGCAGTCGTTGCAATTGAGGACAAGCGTTTTTATGAGCATAAGGGCGTTGACTGGTACCGCACGTCCGGTGCTTTTATAAAAATGTTTGCCACCATGCAGAACAGCTACGGCGGCTCCACTGTCACGCAGCAGCTTATCAAAAACCTGACCGGGCAGGATCAGGTTACGGTACAGCGCAAGCTGACGGAGATTTTCGGTGCACTCGAGCTTGAAAAGCGATACGACAAGCAGGAAATAATGGAGTGGTATCTCAACGCGGTGTACTTTGGCGAGGGCTGCTACGGAATACAGACTGCGGCACAGACCTACTTCGGCAAGGACGCAAAGGATCTCTCGCTTGCCGAGTGCGCCTCCATCGTCGGCATAACCAACATGCCCACCTACTACGATCCGTTCTATAATGAGCAGAACAACAAGGACCGTCAGGAGACCATTCTGCGAGAGATGTATGAGCAGGGCTACATCACCTATGACCAGTATAAAGAGGCCGTGGCAGAGGAGCTTGTGTTCATCCACAGTGCAGAGGAAGAATCGACACAGCAGATATACAGCTATTATGAAGAGGTCGTCATCTCCGATGTCATCAATGACCTGATGGAGCTCAAAGGCATCAGCAAGGAGACTGCACAGACGCTCGTATATAACGGCGGATATAAAATATACTGCTGCCTTGATGTCGGCGTACAGACCGCAATTGACACGGTTTATACGGATCTCTCCGCCATTCCGCAGGCGGGCGGCGATCAGCAGCTGCAGAGCGCAATCGTCGTCATGAACCCGTACGACGGGCGAATTTTGGGGCTTTCCGGCGGTGTCGGCACGAAGGATCGAAACTTCCCGCTCAACCGCGCCACGGGCACATACCGTTCCCCCGGCTCGTCCATCAAGCCGCTTGCGTCATACGGTCCTGCAGTAGACACCGGACTTATAACACCGACAACGCTTGTAAACGACCAGGCCGGCCAGCATCTGAGCGGCACGGACTGGTATCCGGCGAACGACAGCAATGTCTATTACGGCACAATAACCATTGCGCAGGCGCTGCAGTACTCCTGCAACACCGTTGCAGCGCAGATAGTGGATAAGCTCGGCCCGCAGACCTCGTATAATTATCTTACGAACAAGCTTGGCTTTACGAGCCTTGTCCCCGCCGACGCAAACTACGCTCCTATGGCCCTCGGACAGCTCACAAACGGCGTAACTGTGCGCGAGATGGCGCAGGCCTACTGTTCCTTCGTCAATGACGGCATATTTACCTACGGCCGTACGTATACTCTGGTCACTGACTATGACGGCAACACCGTTATCAACAATGAGGCGCGCACCATTCAGGCCTTCAAGGCAAACACCGCCTATACCATGACCTACATGATGCAAAACGCCGTTGAAAACGGCACCGGCACCGAGGCGCGTCTGAGCAACATGGCCGTGGCCGGCAAGACCGGCACCTCCGGCGATTACAAGGACCGCTGGTTCTGCGGCGTAACACCGTATTACGTCGCCGCTGTATGGACAGGCTTCGATACCCCGGCAACTATTAATGTCTCCGGCAACCCGGCAGCACAGCTGTGGAAAAAGGTCATGCAGCCGCTGCACGCAGGACTTGAGTATAAGGCCTTTACCTATCCGTACATTGGTGAAAACACCGGCGTATTCGGCATTTACGACACGTATACGGAGGATGAGACCGACGATTACGGCTGGGGCACAAGCACGACCGAGGATCCGTGGGGAAATTCAAGCTCTGACTATGATTACAGCTCCGACACCACGACAACAAGCCCCTGGGGAATTTTCGGCTGATACTGCGCAGGAGCTCTCCCGGCACGTTTAATTAATATTATAGTTATTCTGCATTTACCGTTGACAAAATTAATTCATTGTGTTACATTTTAGTTACAATACTGGAGGTGCTTTTTTTGGGTAAGATATTGGAGTATAAGGGTCATCCCCTCCAAAGGAAAGACAACATCATCTATTACGGCAGCTTTGCAGACAAGTATATTGTCATGCTGCAGATTCTCGACACCAAGAAGGTCAATGATCTCGATGTCGCAACAAAGGTTTCCGTACAGCTTCAGCTCACGGACGCGTCCATTAAATCAAGGGACCGTATCGTAAAGAAGACCGAGAAGGACAGCCTTTACCTCGCGGTAGATGTTGCCGCCGTGTGGCTTGAACGCGCACTGTCTTCCAGATAACCCGCATCCCGAGTCAGCCGCGTGTGATAATACGCGGCTGAAGCAAAATTAAGGCACTCTCCGGCACTGCATGTGTATTATTAAAATAAAAATGCAGCACTGATGTGTCAAAGAAAAGGATCTGTTTTAGAATGCGCAAGAACTTCTTTCGGTCGTTCATTGCGGCGGTGATAGTCTGCTCGTTTCTGGTTGTCCCGGCATATGCCGAGGCCGCAGTCGTCACAGGAAACCGCGTGAACTTCCGCACAGGGCCGGGTTCTAACTATTCGGTTATAACAAGCCTTGAAAAGGGCACGCCCGTCACCGTGACCGACCGTTCCAACAGCGAGTGGTACGCGGTCTCCGTTGCAGGGCAGCTCGGCTACATCTCATCGGCTTATCTGAGCATATCTGAGGATTCCGTTTCCACGGTTTCCGCATACACGCCCTCCCCTTCCGAATCTTCAAGTGATTCAACGGGATATATAAACGCAATGTATGTGCGCTTCCGCTCAGGCCCGGGTTCAGATTACTCCGTGCTCGGCGAATATAACCGCGGCAAGGCCGTAACCATACTCGGCTCCGGCGACGGCTGGACCGCCTGCATGATAGACGGGCAGCTTGGCTATGTATATTCAAATTACGTAGCATCCGGCTCCGCATCCTCAGCAAGCACGAGCACATCCGCAACTGCCGCTGTGCAGCAGACCGCTCAGGTTGAGCAGACGCCCGCAGTACAGCCGACGTTTTCACTGCCGCAGCCGGACGTGACTCTGACACCTGAGGCAAGCGTCACCGTAGCGCCGGAAGTCACCCCGAGTGCAGCGCCCGCAAGCGCGATCACACCTGATGTGACCGTCGCACCGGTGCAGACGGAAGCTCCCGCCGCAACCGTCGCGCCTTCGTCTTCGAGCGCAAGCGGCATGGAGGCGACAATCAACGGCACATATGTGCGTTTCCGTTCCGGCCCGGGCACAAATCACTCGATTCTCGGCACGTATAACACCGGCAAGGTAATCACTGTAACCGGTGATGCAGGCAACGGCTGGTATCAGTGCATTATAGACGGTGTGACCGGCTATGTGTACTCAAACTACGTGCTCTTCTACGACCTTGCAAGCTATAACGTCGGCAGTCAGGCCGATACCCAGTCCGCAGCTGAGACCACGGCGCAGCCCGCACAGACTCAGGCGCCTGTTGAAACTGCGGCTCCCGAAGCCAGCTACACTGACGGGTATATCACCGGCAACAATGTGCGCTTCCGCAGCGCCCCATCCATGACCGCCGCAATTCTCGGCGAGCTGTTCTACGGCAATCAGGTCACACTGTGTGCAACGCAGGACGGCTGGTCACAGGTTATATATAACGGTCAGGTTGGCTATGTCTCCGCGAAATACGTCGCAGAGGGCAGCTCCGGCTTGACTATAGGCGGCACTGAGACGACAACAGGCACCGATTCCGACACATCAGCAGCAACTGAATCGTCCGCAGCCTCTGCCGCAACGACTACGACCGCCGCCGTCACCTCAGGCAGTGCCACGGGACAGGATGTTGCAAACTTCGCCTGCCAGTTCGTCGGTTATAATTATGCGTGGGGCGGCAAGTCCCCCGAGACAGGCTTTGACTGCTCCGGACTTGTGTACTACGTATATCAGCAGTTCGGCTACACGCTCAACCGAGTGGCTGCGGATCAGGCGACTAACGGCGTACACGTCGATGCGTCAAATCTTCAGCCCGGCGATATTCTCTGCTTCTATTCGAGCAGCAGCTATATCGGGCATGTCGGCATTTACATCGGCAACGGCTACTTTGTCCACGCCTCGAACTCCACCACCGGCGTGATTATATCCGCACTTTCCGGCTCCTACGTCTCCCGCGGCTTTGAAGCGCGCAGAATTATAACCTGATAGTTTAATAATCGCATATAATCCCTGTCTGAGAAGGCAGGGATTTTGCTTTTTCCGGATTATATTTATTTACCGGGTTTATGCGCTCAAATTTTCCCTCTTTTTCCCTCTTTCGCATTTGCGCATTACGTGATATACTTAGCGTGGATCGCTGGGCAGACTTAGCATTCTGTTCCGGATTCTTCGTATTAGACATGATATATAAGATCAAGTATATTTCCGGCCTCGGCCGACAGAAAAAAGGAGCTGAATATGGATAACAAAACATACAACTCTTCTTTTACCCCTCGTGAAATCAAGGCATTTCGCGCCGGTACGGACTGCCTGAGCTATCGCAGGCTCGGCGCACACATCCGGCGTGAAGACGGCGTATCCGGCGTGCGCTTCAGCCTGTGGGCGCCGAATGCGCAGCAGGTAAGCGTGATCACGTCCCGTACGGAATGGGATGAGGCGCGCGGTGTGATGGCAAAAAGCGAAGACGGGATCTGGGATGTATTTCTCCCCGGTCTGCGCGCAGGTGACGTATATCGCTTTGTTGTGACGGGTGCCGACGGCATAAAGCGCTATAAATCTGACCCCTATGCCTTCCGCTCGGAGCTGCGCCCTGCAAACGGTTCCGTTGTGTGCCCGCTGAGCGGATATAAATGGCGCGACGCTGAGCAGCGGCAGCTGTTCGACCGCAGCACGGTTTTGGAAAAGCCGATGGCAATATACGAGGTGCATCTCGGATCATGGAAAAAGGACTATTCTCTCAATGAGGACGGCTTTCTCAACTATCGCCGTCTTGCCGACGAGCTCGCTGAGTATCTCAATTACATGGGTTATACGCATGTGGAGCTTATCGGAATATGCGAATATCCCTTTGACGGCTCCTGGGGCTATCAGGTGACGGGGTACTTCTCCCCCACTGCGCGCTACGGCAGCCCGAACGATTTCAGATACTTTGTAGATACCATGCATACTCACGGCATCGGCGTCATACTTGACTGGGTACCGGCGCACTTCCCGAAAGACACATTCGGGCTGGAGAGCTTTGACGGCACGGCGCTTTACGAGTCCGCAGACCCGCTGCTCGCCGAGTATCCGGAGTGGGGTACAAAGGCCTTTGATCACAGCAAGGGCGAGGTCAGGAGCTTTCTCATATCCAGCGCGTTTTACTGGATAAAAGAATTTCACATAGATGCGCTGCGTGTCGACGCCGTTGCCGCAATGCTCTACACAAGTTTTGGGCGCGGTCAGTGGCGGCCGAATAAATTCGGCGGCACCGAAAATCTTGAGAGCACAGCATTTCTCAAGGAGCTCAACCGTCTTGTTGCGGCGAAAACCGGCGCATATCTCATCGCCGAGGACTCATCCATATTGCCCGGCGTGACGGAATCCGTCGAAAAGGGCGGTCTTGGCTTCATGTTCAAGTGGAACATGGGCTGGATGAATGACACGCTTAAATATATCGCCGAAGACCCGCTCTACCGGCACTGGCTGCACGGCAAGCTGACGCACACCGCCGACTATGCCTTTACGGAAAACTACGTGCTGGTTTTGAGCCATGATGAGGTCGTGCATCTCAAGCACCCCATGCTGCTCAAGGCCCCCGGCGGCATAGAGGAGCAGTTTGCAACACTCAAGAGCTTGTACGCATTTCAGTTCACGCACCCCGGCAAGAAGCTGCTGTTCATGGGGCAGGAGTTTGCAGAAGACAGGGAGTGGGACGAGAAGCGCGAGATAAACTGGGCGCTTGCAGATGATTTCGGGCACAGAGATGTTATGCAGTGCGTGCGCAATCTCATATCCGTATACCGCCGTTATCCTGCTCTGCATGCGGACTCGACAAACCCTGTCACTTTTGAATGGGTCAACAGCACGGACTCCGACCGTGATATAATAAGCTTCATCCGCCGCAACCCGTGGAACTATGACGGGGCACTGCTGGTCGTGTGCTCCTTCTCACCGCTGCAGTATAACTCTTATCGCTGCGGTGTGCCTGAGGAAGGGCTCTACAAACGCGTGTTCAGCACATATGACAGTCTGCCCGGCTGCGGAGATTCCGACGCTCCCCCGCTGACGGCAAAACATGAGGAATGCGACGGGCGCGAATACTGCATTGAATACGATCTGCGCCCATTTGAGTCCATCATCGTGGAGCTGCCTGTCAAGCCGGTCAAGGCAGGCCGCAAAAAGAAAAATAATAAATAATATAAAATCTAAAGGAGATAACAGCCGTGGATATCGACATTCGTGATTTTCAGCTCGCTGCAGAGCGCATAAGCCCCGTGCTTCATATGACGGAGTTAGATCATTCTGCTACATTTTCCAGCATGAGCGGCGGCAACGTATACCTCAAGTGTGAGAACCGTCAGAAAACCGGCTCGTTCAAGCTGCGCGGTGCAAGCAACAAAATATTCTCCATGCTCGAGCGCGGTGAGCGCTGCCCCGTCGTGGCCTCCTCCGCCGGCAACCATGCGCAGGGCGTGGCATATGCCGCAAAGAGGGCCGGCATCCCCGCAACTATCGTTATGCCCGAGGCCGCCCCGATAGCGAAGGTGCAGGCAACCGAAGGCTACGGCGCAAAGGTCGTGCTCGCCGGAAGCTGCTATGACGACGCATATGCCGAGGCCTGCCGCATCTGCCGCGATGAGGGCGCGAAGTTTCTGCATCCGTACAACGATCCCGAGGTCATAACAGGTCAGGGCACTCTCTCCCTTGAGATACTCAAGCAGCTCCCCGAGGCTGATATTATAATCGTCCCTGCGGGCGGCGGCGGACTTCTTGCGGGCGTTGCAACAGCGGCAAAGAAGCTCAAGCCCGGCATAAAGGTCTACGGCGTGCAGGCCGAGGGTGCAAACGCCATTGCACAGAGCTACAGCGCCGGAAAACTGATGACGACCGACAGTGCCGCAACCATTGCAGACGGCATCGCCGTAAAGGCGCCGGGCGACGTCGCATTTGAGCTTATACATCGCTACGCAGACGGTGTCGTCACGGTGTCCGATCTTGAGATCTCCGATGCAATACTGCAGCTTATGGAGCGCGCAAAGCAGATCGTCGAGCCCGCCGGTGCAACCCCGCTCGCCGCCGTGCTGAGCGGTAAGATCGACGTTGCGGGCAAGAATGTCGTCTGCGTCCTCTCCGGCGGCAATATCGACGTCAGCTTTGTCCAGTGCATAATCGAACAGGGCCTTGTCGCACGCCACAGACGCATTAAATTCACCGTCACACTGCTCGACAGGCCGGGCAGTCTCGCGCGCATGCTCGATATTATAGCGGCCGCACGCGCAAATATACTCACGGTTGAGCACGACAAGCTCAGTCTCGGTCTCAACCCGAACGAGACCACGGTACACGTGGCGTGCGAGGTCGGCGGCGAAGCCCACGGCCGCGCCGTGCTCGACGGTCTGCGCTCTCACGGTTACACAGTCACTGAGCATTAATTAATATAAATAATTGATATAAATCACAAAACGCTGCACGGTGTTTATTCCGTGCAGCGTTTTTTCGTGCATGATATATTAATATTATTTTCTCAGACCTCGGCTTTCTTCTTTCCTTTCAGGAGGAATCCGATAAACTCAACTATTACGAAGAATATAAGATAGCCGCAGACCTGCTGATAGCCCTTTCCTACCCAGCAGCAGTAGACCATGAAGAAGCAGCAGGCAAGACCGAGGCAGGGCATGAGATAGCGCTTTACGAAGCCCAGATCCTTGCCCTTTACCATAAGGGCAATAAACATCGGGATATACATGACATAGAGCATGATAATACAGATCTCATCCGGTTCCCATGCAAGCCACATGTTATTGTGAACGCCGCCGAAGAAGTCAGGCCCGCGCATCCACATTATTGCGTTCCAGGCATACCAGAATCCGCCCAGAATCAGGCCGAAAACGCCGGATTTTATAACGAAATCGTTCTGCTTGTCAATGTCTCCGAAGAACTCCGGTCTCGGGCCGAGGCCGCGCGCTGAAACTGCATACATGCCGCGGCAGGAGCCCATTATAAGTCCGTTCATTGTGCCGAGGCAGGCAATGCAGACGAACACGTAAACTATCGTTCCGACAGCGCTGCCGAATATATTTGAAAACGCAATTCGCGGCAGATTCTCGCCGAGGGGCCATGTGCCGATTATAGTCTCAACGCTGCCGACAGCGCTCATAGAGAATATATACAGGCAGTATATAACGGTGCAGGTCAGTGCGCCGATTATAAGTGCGATAGGCAGATTGCGCTTTGCGTCCTTCAGCTCCTGATTTATGGACGTGGCGATTATCCAGCCCTCATATGCAAATGCGAAAGCCGTCACGCCCGCGAATATACCTGAAAAGCCGGTGCCGCTCTCCGCGTTGAGGCGTGCGCCCTCCTCAAGCACTGCCGCAGTCGAGCCGTTGGTCAGGCCGACTATCGTGCCGACAATACCCATGAGCAGCAGCGGGACAAGCTTTATCACGGTCATAGACACCTGCAGCTTGCCGGCAAGCTTCGGGCTGAGAATATTTATGCCGTAGCCTATCATCAAAAAGCCCGCGCCGAGGCCTATTGCCTCCATGCTGATAACGCCGGTTGAAAAATCAAGCGCCTGAACCCCGAAAAGCGGGCAGGCGAATACTGCCGCAAAAAATGCGAGTGTCGCCGCAAGCGTCGGATAATACATCGTTGTGACAAACCAGCCGACATAATAGGCATAGTCCGACCCGAGTGCAACCTCCGCATAGTCAACAACGCCGTTGACCTTCTCATAGCGCGCACCAAGCTCCGCAAAGACAAGCGAGCATATAATGCACATAACACCGACAATGCCGACAACCAGCACTGCCTTGCCCATATCGCCGCCGGTGAGTGAGAGCACCTTGCCGCCCTTAATAAACACACCGGAGCCGATAACTATACCGATGACCATGGCTATGGCCGTCGGCAGACCGTATCGTTTTCCCATATTCTCTTCCTTCTTATCGTATTTTTCCCGTATTTTTCGTTTCACGCTGAAAGCACTTGAAACGTCACTGGTGCAATTATACAATATTTTTGTGCAATATGTCAATATGTGTGGCCTTTAATAATACGATAAGAAGCAATTTGTCAAGATTTTGCCGTGCTCAGCTCAAAAACTCATCGAGCTCGGCAACTGTCTTGAAATAGTTGCGGCAGTTTTTGCGCATGAAGCTCTCTATCTCCGGGATGTCATTGCTCCAGCCCACAGCGGCAAAATCCACGCCGCACTTCATTGCCATGTCGTAGCCGGGCTTCAGATCGTCTATCATCAGCAGATCATCCGGCTGCAGGTCAAAACGGCGCATAATATCCTCAAGCGGGAATGCGGCGGGCTTGCGCTGCCCAAGCGGGCGCTCCCAGCCGTACACGGCATCGGGCTCGGGCAGACCGTTTGCCTTGTAATCGCGCAGTATATTCTTGTCGAAGGAGTGAGACACCACGCACAAAAGCCCGCCCTCGGCCTTCTGGCGCTCCATTATCTCACGTATGCCGGAATATGCGACAGGGATGTGATCTGCCACCCATGCTTTCCAGTATTCCGTCTCCTCACGGAGCATATCGTCGTCCATGCCGAATTCTTCTTTGCAGTATTCCACAAAGCCCGGATCAAAGTTTTTTATAAAATACTCCTCAAGCGTGCAGGTCTTTTCCGGAAATCTGGTGCGTATAAACTCAACAAAGCAGGGGTGATGAATTGTTGCGGTGCTGTTGACCGCGGTATCGTCATGGTCAAAGACAAGGCATTTATATTTCATGTATTTCTCCGTTTTTTAATAGACTTGGTATCAAACTGCCGGCAAAGTCATATGGCCTTGCCGGCAGTGAAAATTACGTCGGGTTTATATTAATAAAACGTTGCGACCGGCTGCTCCGGCTGTTCGCAGGGTTCGGACTCGATATACGTAAGGACCGGGCCCTTCTTGGAATATGCGCGGTGGAACTTGAAGTTGAGCTTGGCGGTGAGCATAATCCAGGTGTCGTCCTGAATTGTCTCCGCCTTATCCCACTGGCACACAAGTGCTGCAAACTGAATGTCCTGCACGCAGCAGGTCATTACATGGCGGCCGACAATAAAGCTGTGAGGCGGCATCTTTTTGCGGACAAGCGCACGGCACTTGAAACGAACCGTCTTTCCCTCGTACTTTTTCGGATCCTCAGAGAGATCGCGATACCATTCTGCATAGTCATCGTCGCCTATCTCTACTATGGGTGCGTTAATATCAAAGGGCAGCGGATCTTCAATGTCGTCATACTCCACCTTGCCGCCGGCATACTCATAGGCTATATCCGCCCTGCGTGAGGCTGCACGGACGATCTTGTGGAACTCCATCTTGTCCATGGAGCTCTTAAAGCGGTTAAACACAACCAGCTCGCAGCTTTTCAGCTTGTCATACACCAGCTGGCGCATATTGGCGTTATAGGTGACGAAGGTCTCAGCGTCGGCAAACATGAACTCCTGATATACCATCCAGCCTTCGGGCATTGCGCCGTAGAGCACGTCGAGCATCCACATGCCGTTATATTCTATTACAACGCGCTCCGCCTTGGTCTCGTTCCGCCATGCCGTGAGATTCTCGGCTGTAAGCTCATCCTGAGACTCGACAACGCGGATATAAACGCTCTTGTCCGCGAACTGATCGGGCGCGTATTCCTCCTCGCCCTCCTCGCAGACTAACAGCAGTGTACGCTCACCCTTGCAAAAGCGCTTGTCCTCAAGGGTCTCCTGAATGAACTTGGTCTTGCCGCTCTCCAAAAAGCCCGTAAAGAGATATACGGGGATATCCTGTTGTTTATTATTCAACGCCAAACAGCTCCTTCAGTGCCTGTTCATTGAGCTTGGAGCCTATTACGCACAGGCGGCCCGTAACGGCAGCATTACCGCGGCGGATGTCAGCCTCACCGGGAACATAGTCAAAGTAAATCCACTCGCCGTCGCTGGCGTCAACAAAGCCCTTTGCGCGCAGGATAGTGCCGTACTTTTCGGCGTCTGCCAGCTCGTCGAGCATTGCATGCAGAGATGCCTCGTCAAACTTCTTCGGCGTCTCAACGCCCCAGCTTGTGAACACCTCGTCGGCGTGATGGTGATGATGGTGCTCGTGGTCATGATCATGGCAGCCGCAGCCGCACTCGTCATCATGGTCATGGTCGTGATGATGGTGGTGCTCATGCTCATCGTGGTCATCATCGTCGTCGTGATCGTGATCGTGGCAGCCGCAGCTGCACTCGTCATCGTGGTCATGGTCGTGGTCGTGATGGTGATGGTGCTCATGCTCATCGTGATCATCGTCGTCGTGATCGTGATCGTGGCAGCCGCAGCTGCACTCGTCATCGTGGTCATGGTCGTGATGATGGTGATGCTCGTGCTCCTCATGCTCAAGCTGCTCCATCTGCTTTTTGAGTGCATCGCCGTCCATTGCCTGCTTTATGAGCATGCCGTCAAGCTTGTCCCAGGGCGTGCTGATAAGGCTTGCGTTCGGGTTGAGCTTCTTGAGCAGCTCGCTTGCAGTGAGAATCTTGCTCTCGTTTGCGGTGTCGGTACGGCTCATAACGATTATATCGGCATTCTCAACCTGATCGTTGAAGAACTCGCCGAAGTTGCGCATATACATGCGGCATTTACCGGCATCAACTACGGTGACCTTTGCGCCGATAACAGCGCCCTCTACCTGCTCCACGGCACGTGCAACGTCGGACAGCTTGCCGACACCTGACGGCTCGATAATAATACGATCGGGTGCATACTCCTCCATAACCTTTTTGAGTGCCTTCTCAAAGTCACCCACGAGAGTGCAGCAGATGCAGCCGGAATTCATTTCGGTTATCTCAACACCGGCATCTTTGAGGAAGCCGCCGTCTATCGCTATCTCGCCAAACTCGTTCTCAATGAGCACAAGACGCTCGCCCTTGTAGGCCTCCGCAATAAGCTTGCGGATAAGCGTAGTCTTGCCCGCGCCGAGAAAGCCCGAGAAAATGTCTATTCTTGTCATGGTAATCCCTCCATGTGATATTTATTTCAACGTGCTATTGTAGCATCTAATTGTGAATCTTTCAAGCGTTCGATTGCGATTTTGCGCACAAATTACGTAAATTTACTCTTCTTGCTTTATTGCTGCGAATAGTGTATACTTGGGACAGTTCTGCGTTAAGCGAAATGATAAAATATTAAAAAAAGGAAGTGAGGCCGCTGTGAAAGGCATTATTCTTGCCGGCGGTACGGGATCTCGTCTGTATCCCATTACGCGCTCGGTATCAAAACAGCTTCTGCCCATATATGACAAACCAATGATTTATTACCCGCTCTCAGTGCTGATGCTGGCGGGCATCCGTGAGATACTTATAATCTCGACAGAGCGTGATATCCGCGCCTTCAAGGAGCTTCTGGGCACGGGGCACGAGCTTGGGCTTGACTTCAGCTACGCCGTGCAGGAGGCGCCGCGCGGGATAGCCGAGGCCTTTATAATCGGCGAGGATTTCATCGGCGACGACAGCGTGTGCCTTATTCTGGGCGACAATATATTCTACGGCGGCGGCATAAGCATAGGCGTGCGCGAGGCGGCGGCACTGACCGAAGGCGCAGTTATTTTCGGATATTACATGCCGAACCCGAAGGGGCTGGGCGTGGTCGAATTCGACGAGGCGCGCAACGTCATCTCTATTGAGGAGAAGCCGGAGCACCCCAAGTCCAACTATGTTGTGCCGGGGCTATATTTCTACGATAATCAGGTTATCGAGATAGCAAAGGGCGTCACCCCGTCCGCGCGCGGTGAGCTGGAGATAACCAGCATAAATAACGAGTATCTGCGCCGCGGTCAGCTGAAGGTGAAGCTTTTCGGGCGCGGCCTTGCGTGGCTTGACACGGGCACGCATGAAAATCTTCTCGCCGCGGCAAACTTCGTGCAGATCGTGCAGAAGCGGCAGGGCATGTATATATCCTGCATCGAGGAGATTGCCTACCGCATGGGTTATATAAGCGCGCAGCAGCTGTCCGCACTTGCCGAGCCAATGCTTAAGACGGAGTACGGTCAGTATCTCAAGAGCATTGCGGAGGGTGAAATATGAAAAGAATTTTAGTGACCGGCGGCGCAGGTTTTATCGGCTCAAACTTCGTGCAGTATATTCTCAATGAGACGTCAGATGCGGAGCTTCTGGTAAACCTCGACCTGCTGACCTACGCCGGAAACCTTGAAAATCTCCTGCCGGTGCAGGACGATAAGCGCTATGTCTTCGTACACGGCGATATACGCGACAGGAAGCTCGTGGGCGAGCTCTTTGAGAAATATGACTTTGATACGGTGGTACACTTCGCCGCCGAGTCTCACGTTGACAGAAGCATAGTCGAGCCGGAGCTTTTCCTGACGACAAATATCGTCGGCACGCAGAGTCTGCTCGACACAGCAAAGCATCACTGGAATCTCGACCCGGACAATAAATACTCCCGCGAGTACCGCGAGGGTGTTGTATACCTGCAGGTTTCAACCGATGAGGTCTACGGTGCACTCGGCAAAACCGGAATGTTCACCGAAACCACTCCCCTCGCGCCGAATTCCCCCTACTCCGCATCAAAGGCGAGTGCGGATCTCGTGGTCCGTGCATATCACAACACCTACGGCATGCCGGTTAATATTACGCGCTGCTCCAATAACTACGGCCCGTATCAGTTCCCCGAAAAGCTCATCCCGCTCATGCTCAACAACGCGCAGAGTGACAAGGCCCTGCCTGTCTACGGCGACGGCATGCAGATACGTGACTGGCTGCACGTGCACGACCACTGCGCTGCAATATACACCGTGCTCAAGAAGGGCGTGCGTGGCGAGGTATATAACATCGGCGGCAATAACGAGCGCGCAAACATAGAGATAGTAAAGCTGATTCTCTCGAAGCTTAACAAGCCGGAAAGCCTTATACATCACGTGCAGGATCGCCCCGGGCACGACAGGCGCTACGCCATCGACAACACCAAGATCACAACGCAGCTCGGCTGGGCACCGGAGTACAGCTTTGAAAACGGCATGGAGCAGACAATCGAGTGGTATCTCAATAATCACAGCTGGGTTGAGCACATCGTCAACGGCGATTATCTCGATTACTACAGCAAAATGTACGCAAACGCGTAAATATAATAATATTTAATATTTGCCGGCATCCCGTAAATTCGGGGTGCCGGCTTTTTGCGCAGTCTGATAATTTTCAGAATCTGCGAAAAAATTGTAAATTTCTCTTGCATCATATGCAATTCTGTTGTAAACTGTGTTATGTAGACTTGATATTATTATAAACCGGCCGCCGGTGGGACGGCGAACGGTTTTTGCAACGGGAGAGAAATGAAATGAAGAGAAGATTACTGCGTCTGTTAACGGCATTGATGCTTGTGCTTTCGCTGTGCGCCTCTTTGGGCGTCACCGCGGCGGCAGACACCGGCGATGTATTCACGGTCACCGTCAAGAGCGGGGATAATATTGTCACCATATGCGAGGCGGCCGGAATAGACATTTACACGTATATCAACATCGTAAAGACCCTCAACGGCTTTACCTCCGATTCGCAGCTTGTAAACCTGACAGTCGGTCAGGTGCTGTATCTGCCGACGTCGAACAAGGCCGCAGCCGAGCTGACCGAGGCCTTCGCCGCTACTGAGGCTGCAAACAAGGCCGCGGCGACAACAACTACCACGACTTCGACGTCCAAGACCACGACGGTATATCCCTCTTACTGGTCAACCGTATCCGTGCCGACAACAAGCACGACTACCACGAGCGGCGGCACACTCTCAACGGGCGACAGTGTAGGATATTACATCGTCAAGTACAGTGTTTCCAGCGGCGACACCATGACCGGCATATACAGCTCCTGGGGCTTAAATTACAAGACCTATTCAAACACCATTCTCAAGCTCAACAAGCTGACAAGCCTTGACTCTCTGCGTGTCGGCCAGACCCTGTATCTGCCTACGAACTCCGCCACAGCAGACAACGTTGTCTACACTGTGGTCGCGCATAAGATTCAGTCCGGCGAGACGGTGAGCGGCATCTGCTCAAGCTACGGGCTGAGCTATTACTCCTCAACGAACATGCTCGAAACCCTCAACCCCGGCACAAACTTCAACAGCATCCGCGCCGGCTCCTACCTGTACATAGGCCTCAGCGGAGCATATACAGCGTAATATAAAAACTCAGAGATATAATTCAGCTCCCCGCCTTTCGGCGGGGAGCTTGGTTTTTATATATTTATATATCAGCAGAGCTGGGCGCCGGCGGGGACGCTGTCGTCGAGCATTACGAGATGCAGCTCCTCCTTGCCGTCTACCTCGCGCACAGCGGAGAGCAGCATGCCGTTGGACATCTGACCCATCATCTTGCGTGCGGGCAGGTTGAGGATTGCGACGACGGTCTTGCCGACGAGCGCGTAGTGGACTTTCACCACCGAGTTGTTGCTCATACCGGGCGCACTATAAAAAGGCTGCCTACGTTTTCGGTAGACGGTCTAACTCACGGTATGGGATTTTCAGACTTTGTGGCGGAAATGGGCTGCGTTAGCAGGCTGTTTCCGCCACAAAGCGCGCTAGGATAGATGCGTAAGCGCCGCAAGGGAGGCACTCCCTTGTTTGGAACGAAGTGACGCAAAACAGCCCGGGCAATCGAATGTCCGGGCTGCCTGCTCCGCACACTGAGCCGCAGCGAGGCGTTTCAGAGCGCGACCGCCGAAGGCGGCTCTTAGTGCGGAGATGGACGCACGATACGGGGCTTGCCCTGTATAGAAGTGCGCCCTTTATTCTAAAGAAATTTTCACGTACTAATCTATGTCTTGGTGTTCCCTGACTTTCTCGCACAGTGGCTTAAAATGTTTCCATCGTTTCTAAGCTAACAGAGCTGTCATAAAGATTATCATGATGGAGCAGATGAATATCCATCCTTTGACGTTTGTCTCTGACATCTCTGTAGGTTGTATCTGTGAAATCGCCTCGTCGCCCAGCAACAACTACATAATGAAACCTTGTCGAATCGTATTTTATTAACTCTTCTGGGAATTTAGCTTCGCCCTTAACAGACGCAAGGTCTTTTACGAATATATCGAAATTCCCGTCCATCCAAGCTTTCCAATCATCTACTTGGTATAATCCCTTGCGGAAGGCCTCTCCCAAATGCCCATCTCTTAGAGTGATTCTTCCCTCTGGTTTTTCAAATTCGATTAAAACAAATTCATAACCTCCCGAACCCTTCCCAACAAGTACATAGTCCGTACGATAAGCATCTCCAAGCCACATTTCCTTAAACAGGTACAATTCGTGATGACCGAATGGAAACCGATCTTTCAAGATACTCCCAACGATGTGATAAGCTGGCGTTTGATTTATGAAGTTCAATACCTCTCGTTCAAGGCAGCCTTCTTTTTCAATCAGTTGCAGAAATGTCGAATTCAAAGCCGTAATATCGACTTGTTTTTTCATTCCAAGCAGCTCAATATGGTTATTAGGAAACAACGACAAGTTATGACGCACAGCAAGAGGGTAATACTCCATTGGTTTGATGTTCAGAATATCGGGTTCTGTAATTTGCTTTAGATACTCTTTTTTCTTCTTTATTTCATCTGTGTTGAGGGCAGTATAATCCCTTGTGTATAATCTGCTCGGCTTCATAGTGTCTCCTTAAAAAATGCCTTAGAAATCGGAGTCCACGAGGCATTCATGATTAATGTGTTACCAATTTCTATCCTCGTAAGGAGTATCCTTGATGCCTTCTGCATTAAGGCAGGCAACCATTCGATCCAGCTTTCCCTTCCACATTTTTTTGAACCATTCTGTATGGCCAAACCATTTAACCAAAGTCGGGCTGATGGCATAGTATGTGCGAATAAACGCTCGACCATACCAGGTCTCTGCTAATTTGTAATCACGGTAGCGACGAAGCGTCCACACCTGCGGGCAATCATAAGAGCCATATACGGCAGTAGCTACATAGCACCCCCCACCGTCAGCAGTAATCTGGACGTCTGACCCATTAATTATCTCTTCAGTTCCGTCCATATACTGAACATAGATCTTACTGACCTTTACTTTTTGGATTGAATTGTTATACCATGCATTTTCGAACACACCACGGTGTGACTGGTTTGGTCCTAGCGGTCCGGTATACTTTACAAATCGCTCGGACTCTCCTCTAATAGAGCATCCTACTGCATCGTCCACGGCATTATAAGGAATAAAACCAAAATTTGCATACTTTATAGTTTTATTCCCAGTGTTCGTGAAGCTAAAGGCGACACTTACACCACCTGCCGAATTTGCCCCATTAAACCAACAACCGTCATAATCCTGATGACCACATTTCAGGCCTTGAATTGAAATTCCCATTGTTCGTTCCTCCTTATGTTGGGTATTATTACTTTTTTAGTTTTTGGATCCTTGACTTATATTCTTCTATTTTGCGTTGTCTTCTTGATACTTCGCTGGAAGACATTCTAGGGGTTTCCTTATAAGCGCCCCAATGATCTCTTATCATATCGTTGGCGTTAAACTTTATAAGAGTTTCTGCCATCTCTATACATTGTTCATAGAGTTGAACATCTGAATCATTGTCATCATCACATAAGTCTATGGTTTTCTGCATAATAGCTATACAGTTGTCTGTTTTTGTTGTAAATTCTGAGTATGAGCTTTTACTCCCGCTTACTCTGTATTCAAGCAATATAGTCATTGAAACGATTGTCATACATAATCGAACAATAGATGCAACATTGCCAAACACAAGATTGCGATTCACTTTTTCGTTTGTTTGATCCATATACAAGAGGACGGCTTCTGACAATTCATCAAGGTCGCATTTAAATCCTTTGGTTTCGTCTCCATCCGGCCATTTTTGAAATCTGTCGCAGCGAAGCTGTATAAGTGCCGTAGCAAGCCCTCGGAATTCATCCTGTACACGATCATGCAATGATGTTTTTTCTGACTCAGTTGTACAAGAGCCGAGTGCATTAGCAAAACAGATTGCAGCTTCTTTGAATCGAAATGCGCCTATTGATGATTGCCATCCAACAGCTTTTCCCTTTAGGAACAGAGCGTCTGTATCGGTAGAATCAATTTCAATTATCTTATTACAGTATCGTTCAGCCTCCTCCTTGTTGCCAGCGTCGTAAGCACCTTGTGCCATGGCGTAGTAGTTGCTGATAAGATGTGCGTTATCTACATGAACAACCTTTTGCGACTCTCTGTATTTTTCGCGGACTCGTTCAAGGCTATGTTCCATACCGCAGCTTTCACAGACAGCCATTTTGCCATTGATGACTTTAAGTTTTCCGCCACAGATATCACATACCAATGCAGACATAATCACACTCCTCCCGATTTATAACTCGACATGGTGATCTTTCTGTCTGCTGTTTACTCTCTCTATATGATCATTTCCAACAAGGCTTGCCAATATCAAAACCCATGCAACAATTAAGATTATTGCATTTATGATAATCGAAGCCTTGAATGGAATACTATCCGATCCAAGAGAAAAAATAATGCAAATAGGTAATTGGATTAGGGCGTATATGTTTGAAAGCAATATCCTTGAGAAATGGAGGACTTGCATATCAAGCGTATTGGCCGTTTTCCATGCGAGTATCTGAAATACTAATGCTGACAGAAATGCAGCACAAACAAAGCCCAGCGTTACCCAGAACGTTGTTGTTAATCCTCGTTCCAAGCAAAACATCAAAACCATAGCAAGCGCAAAACACAACCCCCAAATTATGATGCCAAGTTTCTTGTTGCTCATTGCTCAGTCCTCCCTCTTGGTTCCACACTTAGGGCAGAATTTTCCGGGCCTTTCAAAAACATATCCGCAATTGCTGCACTTGTTCGGCTGGTGAATCGGGTGTCCGCATGAATCACAAAATGCCATCCCCGGAAGAATTTTCGTTCCGCATTCTTCACAGAATAGATCAGTTTTTCCGTTCCCAATGGGTGTTTGCATGCTTGAAAAAGCATCGTTAACCATACCGCCTACTGTCGTGCCAACAGCATCGCCAACGCCTGCCATCATGCCAAGGCCAATACCAGCACTACTGAAGTTACCGGCCCCTTCGTTTTGAGCGAAATGTTCTGCGACATCAAAGCCTCGCTCCTGTTGGTACGTATATCCTTCAATCTGACGTTTCTGAGCGATGCCCTGAGATTTGATAACCATTTTCTGAGATTCTGTCTGTTGATCAATAACACCCACTTGCTGACGAATCTTAGCATCGGCTATATCTGCATATTTACGGAAATGAAGCTCCTTGAACTCTTCGTATTGCCGATCACCGTCTGGCTTGGCTATTGCCGTAACATAAAATCTTTCAAGTGCTATGCCGTAATCAGCAAATGTGGGGACCAGACGGCCCTTTAATTCATTTGAGAATTTCAACAGGTGCTCATCAATTTCAAATATGTTGATAGCACTTGTTTTCATAACCTGGGCAATATAAGTTTTTATCCGCGTCATCAGCAAAGCGCGAAAATAACTAACTAGTTTTTCTTGCGAAAGATCCTTCTCTGTTCCAACCAGATTTACGAGCAATCGCTTCGAATCTTGTACACGAAGACTCATTTCACCATTAGCTCCGATTGCGAGAGGAAAACCGTAAGTAGGTTCCACATATTGAACCTTACTGTCAGTTCCCCAACGGATTCCCATTTGCTCTACTTTGTTTACAAAGTACACCTCACAGTGAAATGGAGAGACTCCAGACGTAGGGATATTCTTGATTTTTCTCAAGATAGGAATGTTTGCCGTTTCTAAGGTGTATAGTCCGGAACCAAACAAATCCATAGGTTGTCCGTTTAGGAAAAGAATTGCTTCCTGTGACTCGTGGACAATCAACTGGGACGATGTGTTGAAATCCTCGCATGGGTGCTTCCATACGAAAGTGCTGTTATCGCCTTCGTATTTAATAACATCGGCAATCTTTGCCATAACACCGCCTCCTCGGTTTTTTATTGTGTACTTTTGCAAAATGCTCAAATACGATCTGACAGATGCATAATTCTCCTTGCAATCAGCACAATATTACGTTATAATTATACTAACATTCGTTTTGCACAAAGTTTGCAAAAGTACACATTTACAAACTTTCGCTGCACTTTTCAGGTATCTTCCTCGAGTTTTCGAGCTTTACCGTAAAACGTGCCGACTGGCATGCTGCAGGCTGACGCGGCTTCTTTCAACGTCAGCTTTTTTGCTCGCCATGCTTTGTGAACCTCGTAGAAGTTTTCCGGCAGTGGCAGCGGCGGTCTGCCGAATTTGACACCGCGTGCCTTTGCTGCCGCAATGCCCTCTGCCTGCCGCTGCCGTATATTTGCCCGCTCATTTTCTGCGACAAACGACAGCACCTGAAGCACGATGTCTGAGAGGAATGTCCCCATCAGGTCTTTCCCGCGTCTGGTATCCAGCAGCGGCATATCCAGCACTACGATGTCAATGCCCTTGTCCTTTGTCAGAATGCGCCATTGTTTCAGAATTTCATCATAGTTGCGGCCAAGACGGTCGATGCTCTTGATATAGAGGAGATCGTCTTTTCCCATTTTTCTCAGGAGCTTCTTGTATTGCGGACGGTCAAAATCTTTGCCGGACTGCTTATCCGTAAATATGTTTTTCTCCGGCACACTCACCTCACGCAGAGCGATTAGCTGCCTGTCCTCGTTTTGGTCACGTGTTGAAACACGAATATAGCCGTAAGTCTCACCATTGATATTCAACATTCAACGCCTCCTTGTATTTGCGATGCTTAATTATGCACAGACAAGCTTAAGACGTATATTCTGATGCTGATGACATGAAATGGCAAAAACGCCATATCCGGCCGAATAGGCTGAACATGGCGTTTGGTTTAAAATATTCAGCTCCCCGCCTTTCGGCGGGGAGCTTGGTTTTTATATATTTATATATCAGCAGAGCTGGGCGCCGGCGGGGACGCTGTCGTCGAGCATTACGAGATGCAGCTCCTCCTTGCCGTCTACCTCGCGCACAGCGGAGAGCAGCATGCCGTTGGACATCTGACCCATCATCTTGCGTGCGGGCAGGTTGAGGATTGCGACGACGGTCTTGCCGACGAGCTGTTCGGGCTCGTAGAACTTGTGGATACCGGAGAGAATTACTCTGTCCGTTCCGCTGCCATCGTTGAGCGTGAACTTGAGAAGCTTATCGGACTTCTTGACTGCCTCGCAGCTGAGCACCTTGCATACGCGCATATCGCACTTTGCAAACTCATCTATCGTGACATCGGGCAGCACGGGCTGAACCTTAACCTGCGGTCCCTTTGCGGCCTTTTCGAGCTCTTCAAGCTCTGCGAGCATCTTGGGCGCATCGATACGCGGGAAGAGGGTTTCGCCCTTGTGTACGCTGACCTCTGCGGGCAGAACGCCGTACTGGTCTGCCTTATCCCAGCTGATGTGCTCTTTCTCGGCACCGATCTGGGCAAAGGCCTTTTCGCAGCTCTCGGGAATGAACGGGGAGAGCATGATAAGCGCGACGCGCAGTGCCTCAAGCAGGTTGTACATGACGGTTGCAAGTCTTGCCTTCTTCGCCTCGTCGCGGGCAAGGACCCAGGGCGCGGTCTCGTCGATATACTTGTTGGCGCGCTGGATAAGCTTGAACACCTCTTCAAGCGCAAGGTGAAGCTGGAATTCATCCATCTGTGCGGCATATGCAGCCTTGGTGGACTTTATAAGCTCAATAAGCTCATCATCCATCGGGTCGCTCTCGCGCGCTGCTATAAGCTTTCCGCCGAAGTACTTCTCAACCATTGCAGTTGTACGGGAAACGAGGTTGCCGAGGTCGTTTGCAAGGTCGGTATTTATGGTGCTGATAAGCAGCTCATTGGAGAAGTTGCCGTCAGAGCCGAACGGGAAGGTGCGCAGGAGGAAGAAGCGCAGTGCGTCAACGCCGAACTTTTCCGCCAGCAGGTAGGGATCTACAACATTGCCCTTGGACTTGGACATCTTGCCGCCGTCGATGACGAGCCAGCCGTGGCCGTATACGCGCTTAGGCAGAGGCAGACCGAGACTCATGAGTATTGCCGGCCAGATTATGGAGTGGAATCTGACGATCTCCTTACCGACTATATGCACGTCTGCAGGCCAGTACTTGTCGTAATCGTTGTACTTCTCGTTGGCGTAGCCGAGTGCCGTGATGTAGTTGGTGAGTGCGTCAACCCAGACGTATACAACGTGACCCGGATCGAAGTCAACGGGAACGCCCCACTGGAAGCTCGTACGGGAAACGCAGAGATCCTCAAGGCCCGGCTTTATGAAGTTGTTTATCATCTCGTTGACGCGGCTGGGAGGCGTGAGGAAGGTGCCGGACTCAAGCAGCTCCTGCACGGGCTTTGCATACTTGGAGAGACGGAAGAAATACGCCTCTTCTTCCGCATCATGAACCTCACGGCCGCAGTCGGGGCATTTGCCGTCTACAAGCTGGCTCTCTGTCCAGAAGCTCTCGCAGGGAGTGCAGTACTTGCCCTTGTATGCGCCTTTGTAAATATCGCCGTTGTCGTACATCTTCTTGAAAATGCGCTGTACGGCCTCAACATGATAGTCATCTGTGGTGCGGATAAAACGGTCGTTTGAGATATTCATGAGCTTCCACAGGTCAAGAATGCCGTTCTCGCCGGTGACGATTTTATCAACGAACTCCTGCGGCGTTACACCTGCGGCCTTTGCCTTCTCCTCGATCTTCTGGCCGTGCTCGTCAGTACCGGTGAGGAACATGACGTCATAGCCGCACAGGCGCTTATAACGCGCGATGGCGTCCGTGGCGACGGTGCAGTAGGTGTGACCTATGTGCAGCTTGTCGGACGGGTAGTATATGGGGGTGGTGATGTAGAATGTCTTCTTTTGCTCCATTTTCTTTTTCCCTTTCTCCGTGCGCGGCGAATGAGCCGCTGCATCTGTATTCCTGATTGCGGCCCAGCCGCAAGAGTCTACTGTTATTTCTTCTGCGCGGTAATCACGCCTCAAAAGACTTTCGCGCTAACCTGTCACGGCAAGTCCGGTGGTATCTGTTCCCGCCGCCGCTGCCGCAGCATCACGCGCCTTTATTTCCTCGGTCGCCTCGTGGGTATGATAGACATCGTATACTTCATCAATCTGGTCTATCTGCATACCGCTTGCATCGTAGACAATACGGTGCACCTGAACGCCGTAGCCCTCCATTATATCGGGGTACTTAGTATTATTATAGCTGTAGGTTTCTTTTTTTAGCTCTATATACGTCCCGTCAAGATTCGTTCCCATGATCGCCACTGTGACATAGCGCTCCTCTGCATTGCAGGTGGCAACGATTTTAATCGGGTAGTCTCTGTCGTTTCTGAACTTGAAGTCCGGCGACGGCCAGCTTACTGTGGCATCATAGCCCTTTTCCAGATAATCAACCGGGAAATAGTGCGGGCTTCTCTCAACAGTCGTAACCTCGTAGGAATAGAGCACCGCCGTGTAGAGTGTGGATGACACCTGGCAGATTCCTCCGCCAATCTCCTCAACGACCTCGCCGTTTGAGTAGGCGCCGGCCATCTTGAAGCCTGCCGCCTCGGTGCGCTGTCCGAGAGTGTCATTATACGAGAAGACATCTCCCGGATAGAGAATCAATCCGTCAATCTTGCTGCAGGCGAGCTGAATGTTGCTGATACGGTCATCAGAGCTGTTGGGGAAGTACGTCGTCATCTCGCCGAGCTTGTCACGATACAGGAGGCCGCGCAGATAATCGCCGGTGACCTCCGGGTATGTGAGCTTTATTGGGATCTCCACGGTCTCGGCAGGCTTTGCCGCATTCCAGATGGACTTGGCCTCCGATACATCGAAATCACAGCCCTCTACATCGTCCACAACCTCAAAGCTGCCATCGTCTTTATAATGTGCGTCAGCAGGCTCGGCGGAGAGCTCTTTGTATATCGCGTCAAAATCCGGTACTGCCGGCTCCTCCGTGATATCGCTGTAGCTCATCTTCTTGCTGCCGTTTTCCAGAGCACTTACAACGGCCTCTGTCATTGCGTCGAGGTCAAATTCAAGCTCTCCGGCTCCCTTGACCATACGCAGCACGGACTTTTCCTTGTCTATCTCGTAGCTGCCGTCACCGAGCTCCTCTTCAAGCTTCTTTATACCGGCTTCGCATTGGCTGCGGATATAATCCGTGTCGTATTCAATGCTGTCCTTGTTTATATCAACCGGGAGCAGCAGGCCCTTGATATAATTCCAGAGGTTGACGTACCAGTTGCCGCTGTGCCCGTATGACATTACCGCATCGGTGGCCTTGTCAACGGTGAGTCTCGCGCCGGATTCATACAGGCCGATCTCAAAGCTGACCGAATCCATCAGGTTTACCGTCAGCGGAGTGCTCGCCTTATCATCCCAGCCGCTGTCTTCTATTGCGGTCTTTACGGCGTCCTCGCTCATTTTGCCGACCGCCACGCCGTCAATATACACATTTGGGAAGCTGGTGTTTCCGTGCGTGACCATGAAGCCACCGACGGTTGCAGCGCCGCCGAGCAGGATCACAAGAACGAGCAGCACTATCATGGTTATCTTGAACTTGCGCCGTCTCTTGCGCCTCTTCTCAAGACGTTCAAGCTGCTCCGGGCTGAGGTCCTTATCCGCATCGCTTAAATCAGCCTTGCCCTGCTTCTTTTTCTTTTTATCTTTTTTCTTGCCTTTTTTATTTGCTTTGCCGTTTTCGTCATCTTCGGGATAATCTTCGTCCGCATACTCTATATCATCGGCTTCGTTATCCTCGTCGGCGGCCTCATCCGGCGCATCAGCCTCTTCGCCCTCATCATACTGCTTTTCAGGCTCGAACTCTTCAGAATACTCAGTCTCGTCTTCAAAGTCTTCCTGAGTGCTCTTTACGTTTTCCTCGTATTCCGTCTCTTCATATCTGTCCTTGCGGCTCTTCTTGGCGGGGGCGGCATGCTTGCTGACGTAACCGCCTCTTTCTTTCTTTTCTTTTCTCACTGCATACCCTCGTCAACAGTTATTTTGATACATGCTCTTCATACATCTTTGCGAAGATCTCATCCTCGCCCATTGGGAGATCCAGCTCCTTTTCGGGCTGCGGCTCGTCCTCGTTCATCAGCCACGGTGTTCCCTCAAGTCTGCCGGTGGCCTGAACCTCCAGCATAATGCCTATGAGCTGATTTGAGATGAGAAATCCCGGCACGGTGAAATGCCAGCGGTCACCCGTCTGTTCTGCCCAGCCCTTGCTCTTGAAAGCACGCAGTGTCTTTTCGATCGGGCGCCAGTCGCACTGGCAGCGCACGCGGTAGTCATTCTCGGATATGCCCTGCGATGTGCGCATGGCGAGCATAACGTATTCCACGGCGCGCTCAAGCGGGTCGATATTTTTATATTCATCCACGATGCTCAGATTTTTGAACACGCCGGTGATATACTGCTTGAGATCCCGCACGTAGCTGTAGCGCAAATTGCCGACGCAGGAGTGCGCCCCCGGGCCGAAGCCCATGTAATCGTCCAGATTCCAGTATTTCAGATTGTGCTTTGACTGGAAGCCGGGCGCGCAGAAGTTTGATACCTCATAATGGAGATATCCGTAGCGCTGCAGCATCTCCGCGGCATAGGAATACATGTCCGCCTGCTCATCGTCATCCGGCATAATGGCAGAGCCGTTATAGTCCTTATACATTCGAGTGCCCGGTTCAAGCTTCAATCCGTAGCAGGATATATGCTCCGGATGCAGCTCAACTATTCTGGCAAGGGTATCCGCCCAGTCGCTCTTTCTCTGGCTCGGCAGGCCGTACATAAGGTCTACGCTTATGTTGTCAAAGCCTGCGCGTCTGGCATCATGCACGGCATTCACTGCCTGCTGGAAGTTGTGCCTGCGCCCGATAAGCTTGAGCAGGTCGTTGTCAGAGGCCTGTATACCGATTGACAGCCGGTTTACACCGTTCTGACGAAGCTGCTTTAGCGATGCAAGGCTCATGCTGTCGGGGTTGCATTCAACAGTAACCTCGGCGTCCATGCGGACATTGCCGTTGAGCTTGAGGGCGTCGAACACCTCCGTGATTCTGTCTGCACCGTAAAAACTGGGTGTGCCGCCGCCGAAATATATGGAGTCCACCTCATAGTTTTTTATTGCGTGCGAGGACTCGTTTATATGCGCAAGCAGTGCATCCTGATAGTCAGGCATAAGATGTTCACGCCCGGAAATCGAATAGAAATCACAGTACGCACATTTGCTTGCACAGAACGGTATATGGACATAGATCCCAAGCCGTTTTTTCATAAATCAGTTTCTCCGAATCAATTATATGCCGATATGCGCGCTTTGGCCGGTTATTTTATTATACACGGCTAAAGCGCGTGAAATATCTCAGAAGAGTCCGCTGACGAGCTTTACGAAGTTTGCCGGGTCCTCAACCTCGACGCCTGCCATCATTTCGGCAAGAGTCTCGAGCACCTTGGCAAGATCCGCTGCCTTTGCGGTGTCATTTTCATATGCGGTCTTGAGTGCCTGAACTGCGGGATGCTCAGCATTGAGCTCAAGCACGCGGTTTGCACGTACCTTGCGCATCTCCTCGCTCGGTCCGCGGCGGAAGTACTTCTCCATCTCCAGCGTAATGCCGCCCTCTGTGGTGAGTGCGCATGGCATATCCGCAAGCTTATTGGAGAGCTTAACGCGGGTCACATCGTCGCCGAGAGTGGTCTTCACGAAGTCGAGGAACTCTTTATTTTCGACATCTCTCTCCTCTGCGGCCTTCTTATCCTCCTCGGTGTCGAAGCCGAGATCGTCGGTTACGACATTGCAGAAAGGCTTGCCGTCCTGATCACGCAGGCACTCGAGCACCATCTCATCAAGCGGGCTTGTAAGATAAATAAGCTCGTAGCCGCGGTTCTTGACTTCCGTGCACTGGGGTAGGCTCATTGCATGCTTTACGGAGTCTGCAGAGGCAAAGTATATTGCCTTCTGGCTCTCAGGCATGTTCTCAACATACTCCTTGAGAGTAATCTGCCTGTCTTCAGATGTGTAGAATATCAGCAGGTCGCGCAGGAAATCTTTATAACGGCCGTATTCATCGCAGACGCCGCACTTGAGATGCACGCCGAAGTTCTTGAAGAACTCCTCGTACTTGGGCTTGTCTTCGCGCATAAGCTTTTCGAGCTCGCCCTTGATGCGCTTCTCAAGGTTCTGGCCGATAATACGCAGCTGTCTGTCATGCTGGAGTATCTCACGGGAAATATTCAGTGAGAGATCGGGAGAATCTACAACGCCCTTGACAAACTCGAAATAGTCATGAACGAGCTTGTCGCACTTCTCCATTATCATGACGCCGTTGGAGTAGAGAGTGATGCCGCCCTTATTGTCGCCGGTGAATGCGTTCTCGTTCTCTTCGCCCGGAATGAACAGCAGGGCCTTATAGCTTACTGCACCCTCTGCGTTTATACGTACAAGAGCGCAGGGATCTTTTCTCTCGCGGTTCTTTTCTTTGTAAAAAGCGATGCAGTCGTCATCGGTGACCTCGCTCTTGCTGCGCTGCCAGATAGGAACCATGCTGTTGACGGTCTCGTTCTCCGTGACCATCTTATACTCGTACTTGGGTGAGCCGTCGTCGTTCTTCTCGCCGGTCTCAAAACGCTCCTGATGGTCAATGTCCATCTTAATCGGCCAACGCACGTAATCGGAGTACTTCTTGACAAGTGCCTTGAGCTTCCAAACTTCGAGATAGGAGCCGTAAATCTCCTCTTCAGTGTCGGGCTTGATGTGCATGATAACGTCGGTGCCGACGGTATCTTTGTCGCAAGCAGTGACGGTATAACCGTCTGCGCCCTTGCTCTCCCACTTGACGCCCTGCTCTTCGCCGTACTTGCGGGTAATCACGGTCACTTCATCCGCGACCATGAATGCCGAGTAAAAGCCGACGCCGAACTGGCCTATGATGGAGATATCCTCCGCCTCGCTCTTCTCTGCGTCCATCTCACCCTTGAATTTGAGTGAGCCGCTCTTTGCGATAACGCCGAGATTGCTCTCAGCCTCTTCCATCGTCATGCCGATACCGTTGTCACGCACAGTGATAGTGCGGGCATCTTTGTCGACAATTATATCGATCTTGAAATCGTCACGGTTCATGCCGACGTCGCCGTCGGTCAGTGAGAGATAGCACAGCTTGTCTATCGCGTCAGATGCATTTGAGATAATCTCGCGGAGAAATATCTCTTTGTTTGTATATATTGAGTTGATCATCAGATCCAACAGACGCTTTGACTCTGCTTTAAATTGTTTCTTTGCCATTAAGTATACGCCTCCAAGGTAAATGTTTTCATAATTGCTTATTATATCACATCTGCGCACAATTTCAACACATCTTGTGTCCGCACATTAATATTTCATAAACTTTACAATGTATGATCACATTATGGACATAATTGATAGTTGACCTGGCAAATTATTTTCCCCACACATGCAAAAAATCCTGAAACTTTCGTTTCAGGATTTGTATGGCAGGGGAAGAAGGCTTCGAACCCTCGGCCTACGGTTTTGGAGACCGCCGCTCTACCAGCTGAGCTATTCCCCTATAAACTTCTAAAAATGGTGGACCGTCAGGGACTCGAACCCCGGACCGACCGGTTATGAGCCGGTTGCTCTACCAACTGAGCTAACGGTCCAAATACTTCCCTGTAATCAAGTATTGCCGTCACGATATCGTGACGGCAATACCGTTTACATGGCGCCCCCTGTAGGATTCGAACCTACGACCCTGCGGTTAACAGCCGCATGCTCTACCTGTTGAGCTAAGGAGGCAAAATCAAAGGGCTTGACGTAGTGCCAAACCCTTTGTGTTGGCGATGACCTATCTTCCCAGTCCGTCTCCAGACAAGTATTTTCGGCACTG
>CAVAPH010000003.1:0-53880 GCA_963590455.1 bacterium
TTCTTATTGCTGATATGGCTTAATCCGTCTCATCTTCGCTCTTTTGGAAGACGGTATATTTTTGTTGTTCTTGCGATTGTTCTTGTGACTCTTCTTGCGATTGTTCCTGTGATTGTTCTTGTGGCTCTTCTCGTTTTGTGAAGAATTCTCTTGACATCACCTCTGTGTTAAACTCATTTGAGTAGACATCGAGCCAGTCGCCGTAGCAGAGGGTGGTGCAATCCATGTATTCTCCCTCATCGCTTGGTCGGAAGACCAGGCGACAGCGGGTACTGTCAGTCTCTTCTATTAATTGAATGAAAATGGCAGAAAAAGTTGAGTTATCTAGATCATTCTCATCAAAAATTGTCTCAGTAAGATCGAATGCCTTATCAAGGAATCCTGCTCCGACTGCAATTTTTAGCTGCACATATAATATTCTCTCAGTCCCATTGTCATCTATCCATGCCTCTGTAGACGGATGAAGTGACAGAATATTGTCCAGCGCGGCTTTTTCTTCACTTGTGATAGTAGAAATACCAAAGCTGACATCATCTCCGGAGAATGCATAGTCCTCAACGTAATACGAATATTTCGAATAATAATCCTCAAATATGTACTTTTCAAGCTCAAGTATATATTTGTATTCTTCTGTTATTATACTCTGACCTGTCGAAGGTGAGCTGGTAAATCGGAGCTTTCCTTTTTTTACACCGTCTTCAACCGATGCCGCGAGAATACAGTTATCGTAATTCCACCTTATGTATATGTTCTCATCTTCGCCTTTCTCTTTGAGTGCCGTAATAACCTTCTGCAGCGCGGCTTCATCATCAAATTCAACTTCAAGAGCATAGCTGTTATTACCATTTTTAACAATCTCCATGCTCTTGGTCTCAAGATCCCATGTATCTATATCATCATATTTTGTAACATACCTAACAGTGCTTGTTAATCTCACTGCGAATGCATCCAGCAGTGCATGATTGAGTTTCTCAGGACTGGTAGAAACAATTATTACTTTTTCTCCTTGAGTACTCTGACCGATTGCATAGGGAAGCCCGATAATATCAAGCTCATTCTTGATATTCTGCATCACATCGGCAAAATCCGCATCCCGAACATCAGATATATCGCTGCCACTATATTCCAAACGCAGAGTAACGGTATCGCCTGTCAATTCATCATAGGCGCACTGCTTGTCTCCGTAGGATTTTGCAGTAAGCTCCGTTTCCCAATACGCCAGCGGTGATATTTCATAGTTGAAGTAATAACCCTTGTTGACTTTTTCATGTGTATATCCATATATGAGCGCCTCAGCAAGATTCTTTTCACTCCAATCATCCGGAACTGCAATGAACGTCTCACCGTCTCCGCACTCGTATGTATACGGGAAAGACACAGAGCTTGAGTATGTCAGGTCCGCTGCAAAGTTGATAGTTCCCTCGTTTGAAAGATCTCCTATGGATGCCTTTTTCATGCACTCTTCCGTAAGCTGTATCAAAACGCACGGCTGCTCCTCTGATATTGCTTTTCTATCGTAACTATCGCCGTATACCAGCGGCATACCATACTGCTCTGAAGCCTCTTTAGCTGTTATTAAGCGCATCTCGACAATATCGCTGCCATCTATGAAAGCACTTTCATCATAGTATACGCTGTACCCGTTTATCTTGATGAAATACAGCTGCATGGGCCGATTTATAACTGCCCTAATGACAGTGTCAATGTCATTTTCTGCCCCAAGTGCATCGAGCGGCATAGTAAGCGTGATAATCCCGGTTTCATCGTCCACGTTCACTTCGCTGCCGGAGTATATTGTGTTTACCCTCTCTTTGATTATGGGAGCATCGTGCTTGACGTCAGCGAAGCTTGCATCATCGTTGGGAGTGAGAGTAATTGTGATCTGAACAGAATCATCATATTCTGCAGTTTCCGCACTTTCCTGAGTGAGCAGCTTCGGCAAATATGAAGTGTTTCCGGTGAACGCAAATATTGCCGCTGCAGCTATTAAAACTGCAACTGCGGCTGCAGCGAAAATCGCCCAGTGTTTTTTCGGCGGATTTTTGATTTTCTTATTTGAAAGCTCCGGCACGGGCCAAATCGGTTCATACGGACCAACGGCCGGGACAGAAAAGAGCGTACTGTCTTCGATCTGATGCATGGCTTTCTCCAGGTCTTTGCGCAGCTCTGACGCAGATGCATAACGCTTTGACCTGTCATGCTCACAGGCTTTGAGGACAACCTTGGCCAGTTCAGTTCCCCTGACATATTGCGGCTCAGGCTTTTTTTCACCCTTTATGCACTTTTTTCTCGCTTCGCCCTCATCACACGGACGTACATTTTCCGGATAGTTGGGTAGGAACGGCAGTCTGTTGGCATTTAGAAGCTCATACATAACCATACCGAGTGAATAAATATCAACACATCTGTCCGCGCCATCGCCGACAAGGAGTTCCGGTGCCATATATTCATACGTACCGGAAATTGTCATGGTGCCTTCACCGTTCAGGACACGTGCAACGCCGAAATCTCCGAGCTTGTAATGCACACTTTTCTCTTTGCCGTTGCTGTCGGTGACGGTTTTAACCAGTATATTCGCCGGCTTAATATCCCGGTGAATAATATTATGCTCTTCACATGCTTCGAGTGCACTGCACATGTCAATTCCGAGCTTAATTACATCATATACGGTTATTTTACCTTTGCGGCGATAATAGGCGTCAAGATTGTCGAGCAGCTCCATCTGTATAAGGATATCCCAGCCGTATCCCTCCTCATGCTCTACGACCTTATAGGCCTTGCAGCCGACGCAGTTTGTATAACCGCTGACCTTAAGCATCAGCTCTATCTCGCGGATAACGGAATTTTTTGTGTGCTCATACTGAGCGTTGACAGACGCTTCTGACGCACTCACTGCCGTCAGTCTTCTGTTGTACTCCTCCTGACTGCGCGGTAAGGATATTATTTTTACCGCAGTATGGACTGACTCCGAATCATAAGAACAGAGCTCATACACAGTGCCGAAGCTGCCGCTGCCTATGGGCTTGCTGAAATCTTTTATATACCAGCTGTCAAAAAGCCTTTTATTCGAATAGTCGTTCATAATTGTACTCCCCCATTCCGTCGCTATCCCTTATGCCTGCGCTTCAGCACAGATTACTATAACTGTCACATTGTCATAACCTCCGGCATCAAGCGCAGCATTGACAAGTGATGTACCGACATACTTTGCAGTGCCACCGGCAGAAATTATTTCTTTTATTTCATCATCATCTATCATACTGAAAAGCCCGTCAGAGCATACAAGCATCACGTCACCTGCAGCAATTTTAAATCTGTCAGACATATACGGCTCTGCAGAATCTTCAGGGGCCATACCGGCGTATCGAGTAATACAGTTTCTGTTAGGATTCTTCGCCGCCTGAGCCGGAGTGAGCATGCCGATTTCTACGAGATAATTTGCCAGATTATGATCCTTTGTCAACTGGATAAGCTCTCCGTCGCTGTACAGATATGCACGGCTGTCACCCAGATTATAAGCAAGTCCTTCGTCTCCGTCGATGGCAATTGCAACAAGAGTTGTGCCACAGCGGATGCAGTTATGCTCTTGCTGTACTTCATTCACTGCCGAATTCGCCGCAATAGCATTTGCAAGTGACTCATGCTCCATATCAGTTTGGTCATCAATATTCAATGCCTTTACTGCCGCAAGTGAAGCAAGCTCTCCGTACTCTTCTCCGCCCATGCCGTCACAGACTGCGAAAAGTAGTCTCTGATCGTCAAGTATACCGGCATACTCACATCTCTCCTGATTTACGTCATCCCTGATCACCCCGGAGACATACAGATTATCCTCGTTATTTAAGCGCATATGTCCTATATCGCTGCATGCATATACGTTGTATATCATTTATTTCACTCCGAAATTATATATTAGTTAATTGCAGAACACAAAGCTGTATATAAAAAGCTTAACCGTGTCGCCGTTTTCAAGCTCGATTTCCGCGCCGGGCACAAGCTGAATCTCACTGTCGCTATTTGCTTTCCGGACAAATGTGCCGTTTTTAGAATTATTATCTTTGATGTAATATTTGCCGTTTTCTTCCCGTATAATTGCATGGTCATGACCGATAAAGAGAACCTTATTGAACATTTTTTGATGGTCGCGACCGAGGATGACGGACTTGCCTTCGCTAAGCTCGTTCAAGACTGTTTCTTCGCCGTTGCTGTTGCGCAGTATCGGTGCTTTTTGAGACTTTTTATGTCCGATTACGATGTATTGTCTGCCCTGCACGGCTATTTTATCATTCTCAAAAAGAGTGACTGTGCTGCCGGCATTAAGCGCTGCACCGTTAACAGTAATAAGATCATCTTTGTAAGCCGTCAGCTCACAGCTTGCTTGCTTTATCTCCGCACCTACGCCGTCAAAGCCCTTAAAATAACTGTTGCAGCAGCAGCCTCCGAATTTAAAGCCTTCCTCCGGAATATGGAGAATTGAGTACGTCTCGCAATTAGTAAGATATACCTCACTCTCGTCAATGCGTATTGTGCCCTTGAAATCCCGGTACACTGCATTGTAGCTTTGAGCTTTTGTGCACACGTCGTGCACTTCTGCAGCTTTTCCTGATTCGTCCGTCCACCCCTCAAATTCCATGATTCCGTTGCTACTCTCACGATACTGCGGCATAGTCGGGAATGCTATTGTCTCACCGCTCTTAAACGTGCGCGTTTCGACAAGCTCACCTTCGGATAAAAATTTGAGCTCTATATCTGCCTTCGGGCGGCAAATGCCATCTGCTCTGATAACGTTGAATCGCTCATCCGCAAGGCTCAGCACATCATTGTGATATAAAGGCTCACAGGAGTCTGAAACCTCAGCGCAGTTGAGCAGTGTTAAAGAGTTTCCGGCCAGGTCCCTGACAAATACATTTTCTCCGTCCCAGCCGACTTCTGCTTGCTCTGCAGCGGCGCAGAAATTTTTAAGCTGCAATATTTCGCAGTTTGCAGCGTAACCCAGCACTCTGCTTTCATTACCGATCGGTATCATCGGTGCCGCAGCGTTCTCCGGAATAAGCCATGCATGGACTGCTGCTTTAAGCCCCGTACTATTTTCCATAATTGGCCTCTCTGTATTTGTTATTTATTATTTACCGGAACAATCGGAAGTATTCTCATTCGCAGCAGCGTCTCACCAAGCTGGATGAGATCTTTTTCGTGAAGCAATGCATTCTCTCCGAGCGCAAGAAATCTGCGGTTTACCGCAGTGCCGTATGCCTGTCCGGATTCTGCCACATCCCGTATATAAAAGCTGCCGTCTTTTTCGGTAATAACAGCATTTATCGGCATAACATATTTGTCCTTAAGCGTGCCCTTAGGCCAGATACGCGCACTGCCAAGCTCAAGCTCTTCAATCACGCAGCGGTATTCTCTGTTCCAGACACTCTCAAGTATAGCAACGCAGCTGCTGTCAGGTTTGTATTTTTTCTCCGGAAACAGTGCCGCAAACTCATTACCGAGCTGCAGCCAGGTTTCGCTGCTGATATTAACTTCTTCACCTGCATTGAGTATACCGTTTTCATAATATACTTTCTCTGTCCCGCCTTCCAGGACAAGGCTGCCGTCTGCATTGAATTTAATATACATATGTGCACTTGCGGCACTTTCGTATGTTGGCATAAGCTTGCCGTCTTTCCCTGAGGCAATCGTCAGACGTTCGGAGAACTCGTATGCTTTTCCTTCTCCCGGCAGGACAAACAGCCCCGTATGCTTGGCAGCGTTTCCGTCTATGCAGGCAGAAATGTTGTCAGATTCAAGTACTCGCTTAAAATTCTGTTTCCCGCTTTTGCTTAATTTTATATACTGGGTGGCAGAAAGCATGAGCTCCATACCGTACGTAATATTTGTTCCATCAACTATCATCGGAACAATCGGAATTCCGCGATTGCCGGAGAAATTAAGCTCATTATTGCAGTTTACTGAGTTTACAAAGTTGCGCGTTATGAGAAGGATGCAGACCTGACAGCTTTTCAAATGGTTTGCGATAACCTCAGGCCACTTGTCACCGACGTGTATGGCATTGTCAAACCAGACACGGATGTGATTTTCTTCAAGGAACTCCAAAAGCTCCTCGC
This sequence comes from bacterium, assembly GCA_963590455.1. GTDB lineage: Bacteria > Bacillota > Clostridia > Oscillospirales > Oscillospiraceae > Limivicinus. The sequence continues at coordinate 6,111 of CAVAPH010000003.1, forward strand.
ATAGTGCCGAGTCCTCACGGCAGTAGCTGACAAACACATAAGGCTCATTGCCTTCATACGGTTTATGTTTGAAGGTCACAAATCTTTCCTCCCTCATATAAGTCACCGGGAAAAATCACCGGTGTGCTGCAAATTTTCAGGTTCAAAGCCTTTTGCCTGTGCGATTTTCAAAGCTTGTAATCGCTTCCGGCTTATTAAAGAAGCTTATTACACCGTTCTCCTTGGTCATTTTTATTTTGAGATCCAGCAGTTCTCCAAAGCAGCCGGGTGCAATCGCGTTTATCTTGCCGCAATCAATTTCTATCCGCTTGATACCTGCCGCTGCATAAAACTGAAGCTCAGCCGCAAGATACGGCTGTACATCGGTACGCAGATTGCCCGAAAGAGCCACACTTAAAATTCCGCTCTCTCTATTGATCGACGCTGCAAGAGACATGACCTGGGTCTCACCGTCGGTCATTATCATTGTGCCGTTTTCGTCAACATTTTTACTTATCATAGCTCGTTCTCCCCGTCTGCAAGCTGACGTGCTGCCATCTCAGCGAAAAAGCCTTTTGCTTTCATCAGCTCTTCATATGTCCCGCTCTCAATTATTTTTCCGTTATCCATAACAAATATTTTGCTGCACCTGCGCACTGTGCTGAGGCGATGCGCAATTACCAATTTAGTTGCAGATATATTTTCAAGCGCATCACAAATCACATTCTGCGTAATATTATCCAATGCGCTTGTCGCCTCGTCAAACAGCAGAAGCTTCGGATTGCCGATGATTGCGCGCGCTATAAGTATACGCTGTCGCTGGCCACCCGAGATATTGTCCGAATTCTCCGAGACCATTGTATGTATTCCCATCGGCATATCTTTTATATCCTGCTCAAGTCCGACGGTTTTTATCACGTTTCGGACGTCTGACAACCTGGCATTCGGCGCGGTGACGGTGATGTTCTCCTGTATACTGCCGTTTATCAGCTTCCCGTTCTGCAATACTACGCCAAGATTTCGCCGATAGCTGCCTTTGTCTATCTCAGAAAGATTTTTCCCGTCAATCAGAATTTCACCGCCCTTTGGTGTTTCAAAACCAAGAAGCAGTTTAAATAACGTGGATTTGCCACAGCCGGAAGGCCCGACTATTCCGACATAGTCGCCTTCTTTAATTTCCATATTCAAGCCTTTCAGCACCATGGGCGCACCTGCACCGTATGAAAAGCTTAAATTATTTATTTTTATATTTCCATGAAGTGCTTCCTGGACGAGCTTATTATTTCCGTTGTCTGTTGCATACTCAGGTTCACAGCTTATTAGCGGCATGATACGTGCCAAGTCAGGACCGACCTTGCAGATATCCACAATTCTATCAACCTCTGACAGCACTGCTGAAGCGAACAGGCCAAACGCCGTGTTGAAAGCTATGAAGCTGCCGACGGTCAGATTAAGCCTTTCATTTATCGTGATGCAGCACAGCACGATTGTTATCACACTTACGCATGCCGTTTGAATTGCCGTACCGGCGCTCACGAAACGATTTTTCCTGTTTTTTTCTGTCTCGAACTCTTTCAGTGCGGCAAGATATTTCTGTACGGCGGATTTCTCTGCGCCGGCCATCCGTATTTTATCTATGGCACAGAGATATTGATAGAGCCTGGTTTCTGCCGTGCTGTCGGCTTGAGATATCTTTGCTTCATCTCTCCCGCCGAACAAATACAGAATGCAGAGTACAAGGGCAAAAAGCAACAGCATTAGTACTGCCGCCCCACTCAATCGTGCGGAATATCCGAGCATGATTATAATATATATTATTGCAGATAAAAGAACAAGAAAAGTAGTTATAAAGAAATTAGTATAGGCAGTAACTACTCTGTTTGTGCTTAAAATTCTCCGCGCAATGTCAGTGCTCTCATGTTCTCTGAAGAACTTCTCCGGGAGATAAAAGCTTCTGTATATTAAAGCACTCTGCAGCTCATAACCTATGCGCGTGCTTATACGATATTCTGAAATATTTTTTGCTATATTAAAAAAGAATTTTCCGAAAATAAAGCTCAGGACAACAATGCAGACCTGCACAACATATGAGCAGTTTCCTATTGGAATGCAGCTGTCGTATATTATCTTGTTCAACGCCGGAAGCAGTAGCCCCAGACTCACTGAAAATAAGCAGAGCAGCGCAAGCACGTCAAGTTCAATCCTGTTAATGCCCGTGCTGCAGAAGTTAAAAAGCTCCTTCTTTTCAAGCTTTTTTGCCGGCAACGTACGCCCTATGCTGTACGCCGACGGATTTATGCTGCGTGCCGTCTCCGGTGTGAGAATTTCATCCTTCGTACTGCCGTCGGTGCAGTCTCCTCTGTATATGTGATATTTCCCGTTTTCCGCAGCAACACAGGCAACGGGAGTATCTCCGATTTTACTTATTATCGGGCCGCAGTCATGCTTCCACCAGTCGTTTTCAAGCACCACCCGCCGGCAAATAAAATGGGAGATATCCGCTATTTTTTCAACCGTTAATTCATCTGCGCTTATGCGCCGGCAAAGCTCCTCCTCGGGAACGTGCGCAATATGGCTTTTCCAGCATGCATAGGACACAGCCTTGAACAAAGGCAAGCTGCCTTGCTCATAAAAAGGCTGCAGAGAAACCTCTCCGACATGATTAGCCGTGATATCCGTCTCGTGCGGATTAATAATTATTTTAATGCATTTGGTATTATACCAATCTATTATGCTATCTTTATAGCTGTAATAATTATAATTCTTATCTTTTATACCTGCTAAAGCCAAAAAAGCAATTTGCTCAGCTCCACTCACTCTTCCCGGCTTGCGCACAACCGTGGCGCTTTTGTCTGCCGCAGCAAGCTTGAAATAGTACCTGTACCCGCTTTTGTCTCTGTCACCCAATCCAGGCAGCGTATCTCCCTCTTTAAGTGCTGTAAAGAAGAAGAGCCTTTCCCGCTCGCCAGAGTATGAGCGCCCGACAAAAACGTTCACGTTTCCGCTTTTGACAAAAAAATTCTCATTATCACTGTGCGTATAAAGCTCGTTATGACCGTCGAGTACGACAAGCTCTGGGTTTTCCTGTTCTGATTCTATGTTGGTATCACGCAGCTGCTCCTCCTGATACCATGACACAAAGCTTGCGCAGAATCTGTTCTCTGCTTCGGTGCTCTCATCATAGTAGAAGGGTGCCGCAGGGGTCGAGAGGACGAATCGCTCTTTGTTTTTTGCATCTAAAATTTGTTCGTGCTCTTCTACATCTGACGTATCAGTGTCATATTTGATTATAAAATACCAGTTTACATGTCCCTTGTCCCTATAGTAAAGCGACGGAATTTCTCTGCCGGAGCTGAAGCTGCATAAGAACAGCGGCTGCTCTTCAATGACTGAGCCGATATTTACCGCGCGTCTGGCAACATAGAGATCTGCACAGCCGGAGCTCACATAATACGAACCTTTAAATACTGTCCCGTCATCCCGCAGAGTTTTGAACATGCCATAGTGCGGGCTTTTCTCTTTACTGTCCAAGTGTTTCTCCCCCTGAAGCAGATACGCGGCCTTGTAAATGTAAGTATCAGATATTTGATACAAGCTTTTTATAGATGCCGTCTTGCTCAATAAGGCTCTCGTGATCTCCCGATTCGACCACTTTGCCGTTTTCCAAGACAAGAATGCATCTGCAATCTCTTATTGCGCTTAAACGATGTGCCACAACGACACAGGTACAGCCGCGGCGGCGAATATTTTCCAGCACCCGCTGTTCTGTTTTTGCGTCGAGCGCACTTGTCGCCTCGTCCAGGACAAGCACTGCCGGGCTTGTGACAAGAGCCCTGGCTATCTCCAGGCGCTGACGCTGACCGCCTGAGAGATTCTGTGCATTCTCGCTGAGAAGTGCATCATAACCTCCCATCGCCATAATTTCATCGTATATGCAGGCGTCCTTTGTTGCTTCATCGAGCAGCTCATCAAGTATGTCATTTCGCCACATGGTGAGGTTATCACGCACAGTTCCGGAAAAGAGCGATATATTCTGGCTGACCGTGGCCACGGCGGAGTTAAACACAGTTTTGGATATATCATCTATCGGTATGTCATCAAGCAATACTTCTCCGCCCCAGGGATGGTATAACCCGCTCACTATTTTTGATACTGTTGATTTCCCGCAGCCGGACATACCGACGAATGCGATTGATTCCCCCGGTTCAAGCTTAAAGCTCAAATCTTTTATCAACGGTGCTTTGAACTTACTGTACCCAAAGGACACATTACGCAGTTCAAGCTTGCCGTTAAACTTGTACTTATCAGAAGCTTCCCCGTTGAAATAGCATCTGTCTTCATCAAAGCCTGCAATATCACCAACCCGGTTTATGTCAGCAATAAAGATCTTCAGCTTGCCTGCACAGCCTGCAAGTTTCTCCATCGGTGCACAAAATGACGCAAAAAGGAGAACAAACGCTGCAAGCATACCTATAGTCAGCCTGCCTTTTATGACAAACACGCTGCCGAGTGCAAGTATTATAATATTCGAGATTTCCCCGGTAAACACCGGCAGTGCATTGATTATATTCTGAAATCGTCCGAGATTTTGCCTGTCATTTATGGATTTAACCTGGTTTCCGAGCACCTTAGTGATATATTCATTTTCCGCACTTGTTGCTTTTATCGTATCGGTTATACCGTAGCCGGAGCACATTGACGAGTAGAGTTTGCCCATGCTCATCTGCATGCGAAACGAGCTGACGTCTGAAACTTTATTGCTGAAATATAATACCGCCGTAGATATCACCGGCGCTGCCATACCTGCAAGTGCCAGCAGCGGGTTACACAGCAAAAGTGCCGCTGCATACACTATTGCAGCAAATATATTTAAAACAACATCTGCAAGATCGCTCAGCAGGAATTCATTGAGCTCGCAGCTGTTATTCATTCGCGAAACAAGATCTCCCGTGCTTCTCCGGTCAAAAAAATCAATCGGAAGGCGCAGCATGTGCAAAAGCAGCTCGCTGCAGGATGTTAAATTCATGCGCTCTTTGATCTGTTGCAGCAGCGACTCTCTGTACCAGGTCATGCCAAGTGTGATAAACACACAGCAGCACATAAAAGCAGCTATTTTTAATAACAGCTCATATTGTCCGCCGATAAAAATATTATCTATAAAATTTTTTGAAAGTGCAGGCAGCATCAATCCTGGCAGCACAAGAAGCATGCCCGCACAAAAGAGCTTAGTTATATCGCGCTTGTAAGACTTAATCCGTTCTTTCAAAAATGCAGGTACACCCGACTGTTTTTTCATTGGCTGAAAGCTATCCGTTTTTGAAAACGTCAACACAATGTCGCTGTAGCACTCATCCAACTCGTCAGGGCTAAGTCTTCGTCTTCCGATTGCGGGGTCGTTTATATATGCGTAGTCGCCCTTGAAGCCTTCAAAGACGACATAATGTACATGATTCCAAAAAATTATGCAAGGTGTTTCTATTTCTCTTAATTCGGCTGCTTTCTTTCTGTAGCCGTGGCAGTCCAGTCCGAAGCGCTTCGCCGCGCGCATGATATTCGCTGCATTGACGCCGTCACGCGAAACATCGACCTCGACGCGTGCCTGTTCAAGCGGCATATGCCTGCCGAAGTAGCCCATTATCATGGCAAGTGATGCCGCACCGCACTCGGTCGTTTCCATCTGATAGACAGTAGGCGTCTTCACATAGTTACCCATAGGCTTAATCTCCTATGATCACGCACTCGCGCTCCGGGCTGCCGCATGAATCTGTTGCCACATAATACCGGCATTCAGCGGATTGTTTTGTTTTCTCGCTGTTCACGCAGTCAAAATGCAGATATATAATCAATGCTGCTATTATAAACGCGGCAGCAATGATCACTGAGTATACAGCCGGACCTGTGATTTTCAGTGTTCTGTCGGTTCTGTCAACAGACGAAAGCTTTTCAATTTTTGATTTTCCGTATAGATCCGCTTTGGCTGCCATGGCCGTTCTCCTACACCTTGTCTTTTAGCAAATCCCGCATTGTCGTTAACGCCCTTGAAAGAATCACGCGCGAATTTCCCTCACTCAAGCCGAGCTCCTTTGCAATTTCAGCGTGACTTTGCTCCCAAAAATAAAATCTTATAACAACGTCCTGCTGCTTTTGAGGCAATTCATCAATCGCCCCGAGCAGCATTTTCTTTAACTCTTCAAGATAGACTGCCTTCTCCATATCGTCATTGGTGTCCGGCAGTATATTTTCATAGTCATCCAGGCAATCGTTGCTTTTAGTGTCCCTGTAATAGTTTTTTAAGCGACTGTTAGTGATAAGAAACAGCCAGGTAGATATACTGCTCTTATTCGGGTCAAAGCTGTCAAGCTTCCGGTAACAGTACTCAAACACATCCTGCGTAAGATCGTTTGCATCCTCAGGATTATTTATCTTTTTCTTTATATACCTGTTGACTTTGATGTAATATCCGTAGTATATTTCATCAAAAGAGGGAATGTTGTTCTCCATATTTTTTCTCCCGAAAAATAATTTAAAATACCGTAACACCTCGGGGATGCCTGTGTATATAATATTGAATCAAGATATATGACTTAACTCAATTACCTTACAAAGGAACGTGAAAATAATGAAAATAAAAGATCTCGATATGGAAAAGTGCATGAACCTTTTGTCCGATATGCATGATTTTGACCCTGACGCATTCGAAGATAACAGCGCCTCATGCTCCAAGTCTTCAGATGAGCTTTTCGAAGATGATTTGGAATTAATCACTGCCGCAGGATATCAGGAGCTGATGGACAGGCTTCGTGACAAGTAATCACTGAAGCAACCGCCCAGTGCAGCGAATATCGCTTACTACGAAAAGAATATCATCAACTTGCGTCCGGCTTTTGCCGGGCGCTCTTTTATTTTTTGCATCTGCATCTTTTCAGCAACCGCTTATTGCAATATACCATCATTTAGAACTGATTTTCAGTATAACATTCACTTAAATAAAATACAAGTTTGAAAAAGCTTTTTTAAGCCATAATAAATCTCCCCCGCCGCAACCGGATTAACGGAAGCTGCGAGGGAGATCTTAAAACATGCTGAAATTATATAATTTTATTTCACGTATTACTTGAGTGCTTCGGCAGTGGCGACGGCTACTGCAACGGTAGCGCCGACCATGGGGTTATTGCCCATGCCAAGGAAGCCCATCATCTCAACGTGTGCAGGAACGGAAGAGGATCCTGCGAACTGTGCGTCGGAGTGCATACGGCCCATGGTATCGGTCATGCCGTAGGAAGCAGGGCCTGCTGCCATGTTGTCCGGATGGAGAGTACGGCCGGTGCCGCCGCCGGATGCAACGGAGAAGTACTTCTTGCCCTGCTCGATGCACTCTTTCTTATAAGTGCCTGCGACAGGATGCTGGAAGCGGGTGGGGTTGGTGGAGTTGCCGGTGATGGAGACATCGACGCCCTCGCTGTGCATGATTGCAACACCCTCACGGACATCGTCTGCGCCGTAGCAGCGAACGTCAGCGCGCTCGCCCTCGGAGTAGCGAATTTCACGGACGATCTTCAGCTCGCCGGTGTAGTAATCAAACTGGGTCTGAACATAGGTAAAGCCGTTTATACGGGAAATGATCTGTGCTGCATCCTTGCCGAGACCGTTGAGGATAACGCGCAGCGGCTCCTTGCGGGCCTTGTTTGCGTTCTTCACGATGCCGATTGCACCCTCTGCAGCTGCAAAGGACTCATGACCTGCGAGGAATGCGAAGCACTTTGTCTCATCGGAGAGGAGCATTGCGCCGAGGTTGCCGTGGCCAAGACCGACCTTGCGGTCCTCTGCGACGGAACCGTCCAGGCAGAAGCTCTGCAGGCCGACACCGATCATTTTTGCTGCCTCTGCAGCGGTCTTAACGCCGGACTTGATTGCGATGGCTGCGCCGACGCAATATGCCCAGCGGACGTTCTCAAAGCAGATGGGCTGAATACCGGCAACTATCTCGTAGGGGTCAAAGCCCATTTTATTGCAGAGCTCTCTGCACTCTTCTACAGAGCCGAGCCCGTACTGAGCGAGGACACCGTTTATTTTGTCTATTCTTCTCTCGTAATTTTCAAACAGAGCCATTAGATTGTCCTCCTTCTCTTATTCCTGACGCGGGTCAATGTACTTGACTGCAACGTCAAACTGACCGTAATGTCCCTTGGCCTTCTCAAGTGCCTCGTTGGCATCGATGCCCTTCTTTATGAAGTCCATCATCTTGCCGAGAGAGACAAACTCATAGCCGATAATCTCATCGTCCTTGTTGAGTGCGAGGCGGGTGACATAGCCCTCGGTGAGTTCGAGGTAGCGCGGTCCCTTAGCCTTGGTGGCAAACATTGTGCCGACCTGAGAGCGGAGGCCCTTGCCGAGGTCTTCCAGGGATGCACCGACGGCGAGACCGTCTTCGGAGAATGCGGACTGAGAACGGCCGTATACGATCTGCAGGAACAGCTCACGCATAGCGGTGTTGATTGCATCACACACAAGGTCAGTGTTGAGTGCCTCGAGAATGGTCTTGCCGATGAGTATCTCGGAGGCCATTGCTGCGGAGTGGGTCATGCCGGAGCAGCCGATGGTTTCAACGAGTGCTTCCTCAATGACGCCTTCCTTGATGTTGAGGGTCAGCTTGCATGCGCCCTGCTGAGGTGCGCACCAGCCAATGCCGTGGGTAAAGCCGGAAATATCGGAAATCTGCTTTGCCTGTACCCATTTGCCCTCCTCGGGGATGGGTGCGGGACCATGGTATGCGCCCTTAGCCACGGGGCACATGTTTTTGACTTCTGTGGTGTAGATCATGTCAATGATCTCCCTTCTATCCTTATTTGCATTGTACAAGTTATTCGCTGCTACGGCCGCCTGTATTGGGGCAGCCGAAAATGCAGCAGATTTAGCGGAATTATTATTTAATGAGGCACTCGCCGGTCATCTCGGCCGGCTGTGCAAGACCCATCACGTGCAGTATCGTCGGCGCGATATCGGCAAGACGTCCGGCACGGAGCTCTATGCCCGGCAGGCAGACTGCAAATGGCACAGGATTTGTCGTATGCGCAGTATTGACCTTTCCGGCAGCATCAAACATGCAGTCGGCATTGCCATGGTCAGCAGTGACGAAGAGCACGGTATCGGGATGCTTTGCGACTTCAGCCATGATGCGGCCCATGCAGGCATCGACGGTCTCGACGGCGGTAACTGCAGCTTCCATAACGCCGGTATGGCCGACCATATCGCAGTTTGCAAAGTTGCAGACAACGAGTGCGTATTCATCGGAGGCAATGGCCTCAACGCACTTATCGGCTACTTTTTCGGCACTCATCTGCGGGATGAGATCGTAGGTCGGGAACTCTTTCGGTGACGGGACAAGGCAGCGCTGTTCGCCCGGAATCTCCTTCTCAACACCGCCGTTGAAGAAGAATGTGACATGCGCATACTTCTCGGTTTCAGCCACGCGGAACTGCTTGAGCCCGTGAGCACTGATGTAATCGCCGAGTGTATTGTCTATCTCCTCGGGGGGATATGCGATAGGCAGAGGCAGAGTCTCGTCATACTGTGCGGTGCAGACATAGGAGAGCGGATATACCGTCTTTTTGCGGGCAAAACCGTCAAAGTCGGCAAGGTTGAGCGCCCATGTCATTTCGCGTGCGCGGTCCGGGCGGAAGTTCATGAATATGACGCTGTCGCCCTGATTTATAACACCGTCGGGATTTACGACAACAGGCTCTAAGAACTCATCGGTGACATCGTTTGCGTAGCTGGCTTCAACAGCATGCACGGCGTCGTCATCTCTGATACCGTCGCCGCAAACTATGGCGTTATAGCCCTTCTCGACGCGGTCCCAGCGTTTATCGCGATCCATACCCCAGAAACGGCCCTGGAGTGTGGCAATCTTTGCGTTGCCGAGCTCGCTGCACTTCTCCTGCAGCTGGGCGACAAAGCCTGCTCCGCTCTTGGGAGAGACATCACGTCCGTCAAGGAAGCAATGGACGTAAACTTTCTCAACCCCGCGCTGCTTTGCCATGTCAAGAATAGCAAGAATATGCTCAATATGGCTGTGTACGCCGCCGGAGGACAGCAGGCCCATGATATGCAGAGCCTTGCCGTTTGCCTTGGCATCGTCCATGGCCTTTATATATGCCTTATTTTCAAAGAACTTGCCGTTTTTAATCTCCTGGCTCATCTTCGGCAGGATCTGAAACACGACGCGGCCAGCACCGATATTCGTATGTCCGACCTCAGAGTTGCCCATCTGTCCCGCGGGCAAACCTACGTCAAGCCCTGAGGCCTGAAGCGTGGTAGTGGGATTTTCGGAAAAGAGACGGTCAAGATTGGGCTTTTTCGCCTTGTATACAGCGTTGCCCTCGCTGGGGGCTGCAAGTCCATAACCGTCAAGAATTATAAGGACTGCTTTTTTAGTCATTTCAGAAAATTACTCCTGTACGGTAGCCTTTACGATTGCTGCAAAATCAACCGGCTTGAGAGATGCGCCGCCGATAAGGCCGCCGTCGATATCAGGCTGAGCAAGCAGCTCGAATGCGTTCTTTGCGTTCATGCTGCCACCGTAAAGTATGGAAACTGCACGTGCGGGACGTGCGCCGTAGATTTTGCGGATAACCGCACGGATGCCCTCGCAGACTTCCTGTGCCTGCTCTGCAGTTGCGGTCTTGCCGGTGCCAATGGCCCAGATAGGCTCATATGCGATAACGCAGTGGCGGAGTGCGGTAGCATCGATGCCGCTGAGAGCTGCCTTAACCTGGTATGCAACATACTCCATGGTCAGGTTCATCTCGCGCTGCTCAAGGCTCTCACCGACGCAGATAATCGGGGTAATGCCCTTTGCGAGGAGTGCCTTTGCCTTCTCGTTGATAAGCATATCGCTCTCACCGTGGTACTGACGGCGCTCGGAGTGGCCGACGATGCAGTACTTTGCGCCGATGTCTGCGAGCATAGTCGCAGAAACCTCACCGGTGTATGCACCCTTCTCGTACTTGCTGACGTCCTCGCCGCCCGCTGCAACCTTGCAGTCCTTGCCGGCCTTAACCATGCTCGGGATCATGACAGCCGGGGTGCACAGTACGACATCGCACACCTTGGTCTTGGGCAGGTTCTCCTTGAGCTCTTCCATGAAGGGCTTAACCTCGGAGTTGGTCATGTTCATCTTCCAGTTGCCGGCTATTATAGTCTTGCGGTATTTTCTGTTCATTTATATTGCTCCATTCTCATTAAATGCGTGGGCAGTTTCTCATGCCCACGCTTTGTTAACGTTTTTATTACTTATCAAGCAGGCATGCAACACCCGGAAGCTCCTTGCCTTCAAGGAACTCAAGGCTTGCGCCGCCGCCGGTGGAGATGTGGGTGATCTTGTCTGCAAAGCCGAGCTTCTCAACTGCTGCAGCGCTGTCGCCGCCGCCGACGATGGTAACTGCGCCGGACTCAGCCAGTGCCTTTGCCATTGCCTTGGTGCCGCCTGCGAACTTGTCAAACTCGAACACGCCCATAGGTCCGTTCCAGACTATGGTACCTGCACCCTTAACGGCAGCAGTGAAGAGCTCAACGGTCTTCGGGCCGATATCCATGCCCATGAGATTCTCGGGGATGTTGCCCTCTACGAGAACAGGCTCTGCATCTGCGGAGAACTCGGAAGCGCAGTAATTGTCAACGGGAAGCAGGAACTTAACGCCCTTGGCCTCTGCCTTGGCGATCATTTCCTTGGCGTAATCAAGGCGGTCAGCCTCAAGCAGGGAATTGCCGACCTCAAAGCCCTGTGCCTTCTTGAAAGTGTAAGCCATGCCGCCGCCTATGATAATGGTGTCGGCCTTCTCAAGAAGATTGTTGATAACATTGATCTTATCAGAGACCTTTGCGCCGCCGAGGACAGCAACGAAGGGGCGCTTCGGATCGTCAAGTGCCTTGCCCATGATGGACAGCTCCTTGTCGACGAGAAGGCCGGAGTATGCGGGAAGATATGCTGCAACGCCTGCGGTGGATGCGTGTGCGCGGTGCACAGTACCGAATGCGTCGGAAACAAAGATATCTGCCATGTCGGCAAGTGCCTTTGCGAAATCAGCGCCGTTTTTCTCCTCGCGGATATCAAAGCGCAGGTTCTCAAGAAGCATGATCTGGCCCGGCTGGAGTGCAGCTGCCTTGGATATTGCATCCTCACCGATTATATCCTTTGCAAAAATTACGTCCTGGCCGAGCAGCTCGGAAAGGCGCTTTGCAACGGGTGCGAGAGTGAGCTTCTCCTTCCATTCTCCTTTGGGCTTGCCGAGGTGAGAGCAGGCAATAACTGCAGCGCCCTGGTCAAGCAGATATTTAATAGTAGGGATAGCGGCCTTGATGCGCTTGTCGCTGGTGATCTCACCGGTCTCCTTGTTCTGGGGAACGTTAAAGTCGCAGCGGAGCAGCACTTTCTTGCCCTTGACATCTACATCATAGACTGTTTTCTTGTTGTAGTTCATGATATGCCTCCTAAAAATATAAATTACTGATTTACGTATTCGGCGCGGATTGCTGCGCCATTGAGCCGACACCGAGCAAGCCGGGGAACCCCTGCTGCCGCAGTGCCTCGTAAGCAAGAATCGCGACGGAATTTGAGAGATTGAGACTGCGTGCCTCACTGATCATCGGAATACGGATGCAGCGGTCACGGTATTTTTCACGCAGCCATTCAGGCAGGCCTGCGGTTTCCTTGCCGAACATCAGAGTGGCGCCCTTCGAGAAATCCGCCTCACTGTACGCACGCGGAGCCTTTGTTGTGGCAAGAAAAATGTTCGCATCGCCGTTGCGTTCAAAATACTCGTCAAGGTTTTCGTAGACATTGATGTCCACAAGATACCAGTAGTCCAGTCCGCAGCGCTTAACTGCTTTGTCCGAAATATCAAAGCCCAGCGGCTTTATCAGATGCAGTCTCGCGCCGGTCGCCGCGCATGTACGGGCAATTGCGCCGGTGTTGTGCGGAATTTCCGGTTCTACAAGTACTATGTCAAGCATGTCTGCGCCTTTCATTGTTACGATTATATCGCATATCTTACTTATTTCTACGCTATTTTATCACAAAAAATTAAAAAATCATGTACTTTTTTGCGTTTTTATCATTTTCTTGCATAATTAACAAAATCGGGCTATAATCCATATTACAAAGGGGCGGTATATTGTCATTTTGCATAGCACTTCAAATGTCGAAAATAATTGCGTCAGCGCGCATTTGATCACGGTATTTCTCACGCGACTTTCTCCGCAAATTATCACTTTTGGAGTGCACTAATCGCGTGCATTTTTGCAAATTTTCTTAAAAGCGCGTGCAATACATGCAGAGTCTTTTTTATATGCTTCCTCAAACAAGAACAAAGGAAACCGTCAAAATAGTTATGAAATATATATGCAATGATTGTCCGAGAAAATGCGGTGCACTCCGCGATGATGATATTCCGGGAGGATTTTGTGCAAGTCCCTCTCTCCCCCGCATTGCCCGTGCCGCGCCGCATTACGGTGAAGAGCCCTGTATCAGCGGTACACGCGGCTCCGGCGCAATATTTTTCACCGGCTGCAATCTGAGATGCGTGTTCTGCCAGAATCACGAAATCAGCCGCGGCAGCGGCGGGAAGTCAATTAGCTCTGCCGAACTGCGGGATATTATGCTGCGCCTTCGCGACGAGGGAGTGCATAACATAAATTTAGTCACGCCTACACATTTTTCACGCACAATAGCCGAGGCTCTCGACGGTCTGGAGCTCGGCATTCCTGTCGTCTGGAATTCATCGGGCTACGAAAGCGTGGAAACGCTGCGCATGCTTGACGGTCTCGTGCAGGTATATATGCCTGATTTTAAATACGCGAAATCCGCCCCTGCCCGAAGCTACAGCGCAGCGGCGGATTATCCGGAAGTTGCCGCGGCAGCAATAAAAGAGATGTTCAGGCAGCGCGGAAAATATCAGTTTGACGATGACGGTATTCTGCTCTCCGGAGTTTTAATAAGACACCTCATTCTACCCGGTCAGGAGCTCAACTCCATGGACGTTATAGATTTCATTGCAGACGAATTTGAGCCGGGCGATGTGCTCTTTTCACTTATGAGTCAGTATACGCCGATGCCCGGTTCTGCGCGCTTTGAGGAGCTTACGCGCCGCGTTGATGCAGAGACTAATGAGCTTTTGATTTCATATATGGAACGGCGCGGTATAAGCGACGGGTACTGGCAGGAGACTGAATCAGCCGGTGAGGAAATGATACCCGACTTTGACGGGACCGGCGTTTAACGCTTGACAACTGCGTTATTTTATCGGATAATCTAATTTAGAATGGTATGATGGAACAAACAACAAAATACATAAAGCAAAAAGGAGATAAGCATCATGAATTACAATGAAATTCTTGCCGCCGCTAAAGACTGCGTCGGCCCGTACTGCAAGGCTTGCCCCGTATGCAACGGACGTGCCTGCGGCAACACAATGCCCGGCCCCGGCTGCAAGTACCCCGGAAATGTTGCGGCTCGCAACTATGACAAGTGGCAGGAGATCTGTGTGAACATGGACACACTCTGCCCTAACTTTGCAGATCCCGACGTATCCTTTGAGATGTTCGGCCACACCTTCTCCGCACCTATCTTTGCGGCTCCTCTGGGCGCACTCGATATGCACTACGGCCCGAAGTATAAGGACAAAGAGTACAACGCACTTCTCATGAAGGCTGCTGCCGATTACGGCGTAATGGCCTTTACCGGTGACGGCGTCGACCCCGAAATTATGATGACTGCCGCAAAAGACAGCGCGGCAATCGGCGGCATGAGCGTTCCGACCATAAAGCCATGGAACAAAGAGGCCGTGTTTGAGAAGCTTGACGTTGCAAACGAGCTCGGCATATTCGCCGCTGCAATGGATGTTGACGGCGCAGGCCTCCCCTTCCTGAAGAAAATGAACCCGAACGCCGGCAGCAAGACTGTTGACGAAATGCGCGAAATCGTAAATTACGCAAAGATGCCGTTTATCATAAAGGGCATAATGACTCCCGCCGGCGCAATCAAAGCAGTAGAGTCCGGCGCAAAGGCTATCGTCGTATCCAACCACGGTGGGCGCGTACAGGGCGGTGTCCCCTCAACGGCAGAAGTTCTCCCCTCCATTGCCGATGCTGTCAAGGGCAAGATCACGATTTTAGTTGACGGTGGCATTCGTTCCGGCGTTGATATCTTCCGTGCTATCGCACTCGGCGCAGATGGCGTTCTGATCGGACGTCCGATAATCCCCGCAATCTACGGCGGCGGCGCAGAGGGCTTCAAGGTCTACATGGACAAGATAGTCGGCGAACTCAAGTCGACAATGACCATGTGCGGCGCAGCAAATCTCAAAGAGATCACTCGCGACAAGATCTGGCTCGGCAAATAAACAAAGAGATTATAATAACCGGGTATGCCTTAGTTTGAAAGGCATCCCGGTTACTTTTTGGCTTGTTTGCGTGTTATGTAAACTTTATTATGTTGCCCCGTGCTTCTCTGATATCCTGTCGCTGCCTGTTAGCTTGTTGTTTCTGGCTATTTCCCCGTTACTTCTCCCTGTCGTTTTTCTTTGATTTAGAATCATACACTGTGCCAAGGCTCATCCCTACTGCGGTGCCTACAGGTAACCATAGGGATAGATTTTCTGTCCAGCAACCTATTGCTGTGCCGATAAGTATACCGAGAGATGTGCCGAGGCTTAGGCCGTTTGATTTGCTTTTTTCAGGTTTGTTTTGCTTATCCATTTTATATTCTCTGCCCCCATTTTTAATTTCTGATTTAATAAATAAAGCATACTCGGAAAATGTAAAATCTGCAGCCGTGTTTTTGTAAAAATCGATTTTGCGCCGCTCGACATTCTTAATATATATATATGCTGAAATATGCGAAAATCCGCCCCGGATAATCGGAGCGGATTCTTTAATTTTAATAAAAATAAATATATTTATTCAGTCTTTTGGGCTTCATGTTCCTCAACAACATGTTTTACGTGATTGCAGATTGCTTCAAACGAGACCTCACTCAAATCATGCTCAAGCTTGCATGCGTCCGTTTCGGCAATTTCTTTATCAACACCGAGCATCATAAGGAACTTGGTCAATGCCTTGTGCCTGTCAAGCATGCTGGAGGCAATAGCCATTCCGGATTCAGTCAGTGTGATCAGGCCATCTTTATCCATGGTAATATGACCGCTCTCCTTCAGGCGCTTGGTGGCATATGTCACGCTGGGCTTAGTAACATTCAGCTGAGCGGCGATATCTATAGAACGGATGTAACCGTGTTTTTCCTTCATCATCAGCATTGCTTCGAGGTAATCCTCTGCGGCCTTTTGTATTGCCATAGTTTATTAACACCAACTTCCCAGAATTATGTATACTTAAGTTAACACATTTTAACCGAAAAATCAAGAACTTTAGAAATATTGAAAATTAGGTATTGACATCGCAGGTTAGGTATGTTAAACTCCTATGCGGTTAGAGGAATTTAACTTTTTGTTTGATCAAGTTTGAGATCTTTAATTACAGAGAGAAGGTTGATTTAATTGATGCCTCTTGCACTCGCGAATCCCGGTGAGGAGACAATCGTGCGTCGAATCGGGGGATCACCCGAAGTGAAAAAGCATCTTGAGGATCTGGGCTTTGTTGTTGGCGATACTGTGAGTATTATCACCACGCTCAACGGCAATGTAATCGTCAAGGTCAAGGAGTCAAGAATTGCGATCAGCGAGGAAATGGCTCGTAAAATCATGGTTTAATCAATAATTTGATTATAGGAGGAGAACAGAGAATGAAAACACTCAAGCAGGCGAAGATCGGCGAAACCGTCAAGGTCGTCAAGCTTCACGGCGAAGGTCCTGTAAAGCGCCGCATTATGGACATGGGTATCACCAAGGGTACCGAGGTCTTTATACGCAAGGTCGCTCCTCTCGGCGATCCCGTTGAAGTCACTGTCAGAGGCTATGAGCTTTCACTGCGCAAGGCCGATGCAGAAATGATCGAGATCGCAGAGTAAAGAGTATTTTTATTTGCACAGGGTTAAAGTGATTTAACTAAAAGGAGTTTATTAAAAATGGACACTGAAATCAAGATTGCTCTTGCCGGCAACCCGAACTGCGGCAAGACCACACTGTTCAATGCACTGACCGGCTCCAACCAGTTTGTAGGCAACTGGCCCGGCGTCACGGTCGAGAAAAAAGAGGGTAAGCTGAAGAAGCATGACAATGTTATTATCATGGACCTTCCCGGTATCTACTCCCTCTCCCCTTACACTCTTGAAGAAGTCGTTGCACGTAACTATCTGATAGAGCAGCGCCCGGATGCAATTCTGAACATCATCGACGGCACTAACCTCGAGCGCAACCTGTACCTGACCACCCAGCTCACAGAGCTTGGCATCCCCGTGGTTATCGCAGTTAACATGATGGATGTTGTCCGCAAGAACGGCGACGTCATTAATATAAATGAGCTCTCTCGTGAGCTTGGCTGCAAGGTCATTGAGATTTCCGCACTGAAGGGTGACGGAGTCATGGAGGCCGCTGAGGCCGCAATCGAAGCAGCAAAGAACGGCAAGACTATCCCGATGCACACCTTCTCCGGTCCTGTTGAGCATGCACTTGCCCACATTGAAGAAGCCGTTGTACACGGAATGCCGGAAGAGCAGCAGCGCTGGTATGCAATCAAGGTCTTTGAGCGCGATGACAAGGTCCTTGAAAAGCTGAACATGGCAGAAGATGTTAAGAGCCACGTTGAGGCAGACATTCAGGCCGCCGAGACCGAGCTTGACGACGACGCAGAGAGCATCATCACCAATGAGCGTTATCTCTACATTGCAGAGATAATCAAGGGCTGCCTGAAGAAAAAGAATCACGGCGGTCTGACTACCTCCGATAAAATAGACAAGATAGTGACTAACCGCTGGCTCGGTCTTCCGATCTTCGCTGTTGTCATGTTCCTGGTTTACTACATATCCATGGTCACTGTCGGCGCATCCGCGACTGACTGGGCAAACGACGGACTGTTCGGCGACGGCTGGCATCTGTTCGGCATAGGCAC
The DNA here is from genome assembly GCA_963590455.1 of bacterium. Lineage (GTDB taxonomy): Bacteria > Bacillota > Clostridia > Oscillospirales > Oscillospiraceae > Limivicinus. The sequence goes on from CAVAPH010000003.1 coordinate 24,150, forward strand.
TTCAGCTTATAACGAAGTTGCTGACCAGTGGAGTGAAGCCTCCACTCTCGTAGACGGCTACGACGCCTACGTAGAAGAGAACGGTGAGCCCGCTGACGGCACCTACACCTACACCGTTGAAGACGAAGAGACCCTCGCAACCTCCGAAGAGACCGCTACTGTTGAGGATTACGAAGCAGCAAAGGCAACTCTCGAAGAGATCGGCGAAGAGCCCGATCCTGCGGATTACGGCGTATGGGTTCCCGGTATTCCTGTTCTGATCGGTAATTTCCTTGATTCTGTCGGCTGTGCAGATTGGCTGAGCGGACTTATCCTTGACGGTATCGTTGCCGGTGTCGGCGCAGTCCTCGGCTTTGTTCCTCAGATGCTCGTTTTGTTCCTGCTGCTCGCATTCCTTGAGGCTTGCGGCTACATGGCACGTATCGCATTCGTCCTTGACCGTATCTTCCGCAAGTTCGGTCTTTCCGGTAAGTCCTTCATCCCGATGCTCATCGGTACCGGCTGCGGCATCCCGGGCGTCATGGCTTCACGTACCATTGAAAATGAGCGTGACCGCCGCATGACCATCATGACCACAACCTTTATCCCCTGCGGCGCAAAGGTTCCTTTCATCGCAATGATCGCCGGTGCAATTTTCAACGGCTCCGCAATAGTTTCCACCTCCGCTTACTTCATCGGCATGGCAGCAATTATCTGCTCCGGCATTATGCTTAAGAAGACCAAGATGTTCTCCGGTGAGCCTGCTCCCTTCGTTATGGAGCTGCCTGCATACCACTGGCCGACTCTCGGCAATGTTCTCCGCTCCATGTGGGAGCGCGGCTGGTCCTTCATCAAGAAGGCCGGTACCATCATCCTTCTCTCCACTATCCTTGTTTGGTTCACCACATACTTCGGCACTGTAGACGGACAGTTCCGTATGCTCTCCGAGGATGAGATCAACTACTCCATTCTTGCCGCTGTCGGCAACGCAATCGCTTGGATCTTTGCTCCTCTTGGCTGGGGCAACTGGCAGGCAGTTGTTGCTTCCATCACCGGTCTTATCGCCAAAGAGAACATCGTCGGTACGATGGGCATCCTCTACGGTACTGCAGGCGATGTGTACGCAACCATCGGCTCCACCTTCACCGGCATCACCGGTTACTCCTTCCTCGTATTCAACCTTCTGTGCGCTCCCTGCTTTGCAGCAATCGGCGCTATCAAGCGCGAGATGAACAATGCAAAGTGGACATGGTTTGCAATCGGCTACCAGTGCGGCTTTGCTTACCTTATCTCCCTGATGATCAACCAGTTCGGCAACCTGTTCACCGGCAACGTCAATGTTATCGGTCTGATCTTCGCTGTTGCAGCACTCGCATTCATCATCTACATGCTGGTTCGTCCTTACAAGGAAGCCACCAAGCTCTCCTCCAAGATCTGATCACCTGCATAAATCAAGCGTGGGGAAATATAGCTTCTTTCTCCGTATTTCCCCGCGCAGCTTAAATCTGATTACTACTTAATTTCTTCGAAAGGAGTGTGTCCCATGCTGAGTTTTCTCGCCGAGAACCTTTCCACCATCCTTATTTGCATTGTACTGATAGCCATTGTCGTCTCCATCTCCATATACCTCGTGCGGCAAAAGAAGCAGGGAAAGTCCTCCTGTGGTGCCGGGTGCGCGAGCTGTGCAATGCACGGCTGCTGCCACGAGAACCACAAGTAAGAAAAGGGAGATGCAGTTTTCACCTCTCTGCATCTCCCATATTTTATACCTCGGAGGTTAAAGATGCCTAACCAAGAACCCGTTAAGAAAATACATCTTACAACATCGAATATTAAGTATCTCATAGGTTTGTGGGAGCTTGGGGCCGCAGACAAGGGCGTGCGCAGCATTGAACTTGCAAAGCGAATGGATACATCCAAGCCAAGCACGCACGCAATGGTTCTCAACCTCTGTGAAAAGGGTTTAGCTGTCAAGGACAAGAACGCACAGCTGCATCTCACAACCGAGGGGGCTGAGCTTGCACAGCAGTATGCGAGATGCTACAGCTCCGTCACAAACAGGCTTGAATATTTTCTGAAACTGACACACGCAGATTGCCGCGATGCAGCATGTTCAATCCTTGCACAGGTTCAGGAGCATCTGCCGGAATTTGAGGCAGCTCTCCCGGAATTGCAGTAAAGCTTAAAGGAGCGTTATATCATGTTTGAAACGAAGCTCAAGGTCGACGGAATGATGTGCGGCATGTGCGAATCACACATAAACGACGCAGTGCGCAGTGCCGTAAACGTGAAGAAGGTCAGCTCCTCTCACACCAAGGGAGAGACCGTTATTATCACCGAACAGGAGCCGGACACTGCAGCCATCAAGGCCGCAATCGATGCAACCGGCTACGAAGTAAAAAGCATCAGCGTACAGCCCTATGAGAAAAAAGGCCTGTTCGGATTTATGAAGAAATAAGAAGATATTGCTTAATCGCCGCTCCTCGCTGTTCCATCGTGAGGGGCGGCGGTTTTTCCGTTAGGCGGCTTAATTTCCGGTATCGCTCCTGTGTGGGCATCGGAAATTGAGCCGTTTCCTATTCGCATCACCACCAGGCGGCTGCCCTTTATGAAACACTACGGAGATATCTCGCAGATGGACGGCGGCAAGGTAGAACCCGTGGATATTATCACCTTCGGCTCACCGTGCCAGGATATGTCCGTGGCAGGCCGAAGGAGCGGCTTGGACGGCGCGCGTTCCAGCCTTTTCTATGAAGCCGTCCGAATCATAAAAGAAATGAGGTGTGCCACCAGTGGCAGATATCCAAGATACATCGTCTGGGGGAATGTTCCCGGTGCATTTTCCTCAAACGGCGGTGAGGACTTCAAAGCAGTCCTCGAAACGGTCATCGGCATCGCAGAGCCGAACACCGAGGTGCCTACGCCTGAAAAAGCAAGACGGCCCTATGCCGACTGCTATATGGGAGACGGATGGAGTGTTGCTTACAGAATTCTTGACGTTCAATACTGGGGAGTACCCCAGCGCAGAAAACGCATCTACCTTGTCGCAAATTTTGCAGGCAGGAGTGCCTTCGACATACTTTTTAACTCCGAGAGCCTGTCAGGGTATTCTGCTGAGAGCTTCCGCTCGTGACAATGAACTGCCGGAGATACTGAAGCTTGCCCTGGAGTGGCAGGCTTCGAGGGCTATAACGGCAGTCTGACGGATGAGGTTGGCTGCTCGTTTGTTGTTGGGATATAGTTTCAAATATTCCGGAGAATGTTATGAAGCTCGTGTACGTCTGCAAGCGTATAGTCTGGCTGGCGCTCGACAGCGTTGGCCATCTCCTTTGTTGTCTCGCCTGAGAGGACGAGCACGGAGACGGCACCCGCGTTCTGCGCGACAGCAATATCGGTGTACAGTCTGTCGCCGACGGCGCAGATATTCTCGTTGGCTATACCGGTCATCTCGGATATAACGTCGATCATATTGCGGTTTGGCTTGCCTATATAGTTGGGCTTTACGCCGCTGGAGGCGGTGAGCAGAGCGCATATGCTGCCACAGTCTGGCAGCACCTCGTCGTGCGGCATCGGGCATACCCAGTCGGGATTTGCTGCGATAAATTCCGCGCCGCGGCGCAGGAAGTGGCAGGCTTTGTCGAGCTTTTCATACACGAGCTCGGTGTCGAAACCCTGCACCACAACATCAACGCTGTCTGCATCCGTGTGGCCGTTTTCGTCGTTCACGAGGTCTATGCCGTAGCTCACAAGCTCACGGTAGAAGGCTCTCGTACCGGCAAGATAGACCTTTGCGCCCGGGTGACGCTGGTTAAGGTACATACCCGTTGCCATGCCGGAGGTGAAAACATTTTCTGCCTCGCATGGAAAGTCCAGCCGGCGCAGTCTTGTGATATAGTCCTCTCCTGCGCGGGATGAGTTATTCGTCAGATATATGTATTTCTTCCCGAGCCTGGGCAAATCCTCCATCAGCTCTATCGCACCCTCGTAGACATTGTCGCCGAGGTAGAGCGTTCCGTCCATATCGAACAGGAAAAGCTCCGTATTTTTAAGTTTGTCGTAATTCATAAGCGTACTCCTCATTTTATGAGTCTGGTCATTCTTGCGAAGGTCAGGCGGTTGCGTATCGCAGAGGATATGTTGAGAAAGTCGTCCCTGACGCTTTCATCGATCTCAAGCTCTGCAAGAGAGTGCTTTGCACCAATCTTCGTGTATAGGGCTATGAGCTCCTCGGCGGTCGGGATCGCTGCGATTATATCGCGTATCTCCTGCCAGTGGAGCTTTATGCTCTCAGGCTCGAAGCCCTTGAGAACATCGTTTTCGTTTTCCTTGAGTATGCCGTCGGCCAGAGCGCCGAATTCCTCGCGCACCCAAGCCTCGTCCAGCGGCTCGAAGGGCTTGACCTCGATGCTCTCTCGCTTTGCATACTCGTGATATGCGCGTGCGCACATGATCGTACCCACGCCGACGCACTCGCCGTGCATACCGTGGGCATGCTCAAAGCCCTTGGGCTTCATCTCGACAAGATGAGCAACGAGGTGCTCAGCGCCGGACGCGGCGCGGCTGTTGGAAAGTATCTGCATCGTCAGTCCCGAGAGCATCTGCGTGTATGCCATGGCCTCATAGTCCGGCTCACTGCCCTCGGCAAGCTCCCGTGCGCAGCGCGCCATGATATCAAGCGCCTCATGCGCCATGCCGCAGACCTTATCGCAGAAATATTCACCCGAAACGAGATGCGCGATCTTCCAGTCGGCTATGGAGACGTACTTTGCCATTATATCCTGAACGCCCGCAATGGTGAGAAACATCGGTGCACCGGAGACTATATCCATATCGCAGATGACTGCGTCGGCCGCCTGCATGGGTATGGATTTTTTCTGCCCGTCTATTATAATCGAGCAGATATCCGCGGTGAAGCCGTCGGATGAGACGATGGTCGGAACTGCGACAATGGTATGCCGATCTTATATGCGCTGTAGCGTGCAAAGTCCATGAGCGTGCCGCCGCCGACTGTGACGATATAGTCGGGTCTGCGTTCAAACAGCTTCATCATGTCCTCGATCATGCCCTTCTCGCTGTGCAGTCCCTCAGCCTTCAGAACTATCTCCTGGTCGGCGGGAACGTGGGTCACGGAGGGCAGATTATATGTGTTCGTATCGTATATGACCGTGCGGAAACCGTTCAGCCCGCAGTCATTCATGTATTTGTCGAAATTTTTCAGCGCGCCGTACTCGCAGACAACGAGCTTTGTGCGCAGCTCGTGGTCGCGTCCGCATTCGCAGACACCCGTATATTTAGTACAGTCAAGTATCATTCTGCTTTACCTCCCGAATGGATTTGATATTTTGAAAAAACAGCGAACAGAGACCTTCTTGAACGGAGTAAGGCACACTGTTCGCTGTACGCTTTACTTACCCCCCGGAAAGCTGCCCGAAGGCAGATCCCGCGAGGTGAAAGCATGAGGAGATGATCGCCTGATTACCAAGGAATTGCAGCATACAGACCTGCTGCGACCAGAGCGCCGATGATAGGTCCGAATACGGGAACGACGAGGCCGTACTTGAAGTTGCTGTCGCACTTGCCCTTGATGGGGAGAACCGCGTGAGCTATACGGGGACCGAGGTCACGGGCGGGGTTCATTGCGTAGCCGGTCAGACCGCCGAGGCTCATGCCGCAGGCCACGATGATGCCGAACACCAGAAGCTTGCCGGTGCCTGCGTCGAGGCCCGGAACCTGATTCAGGCCGAGGATGGCAAATACGAGAACGAAGGTAGCGACAGCTTCGGCGAAGATGTTGCGTCCTGTGTTGGGGACGGAGGGAGCTGTGCAGAAAACGCCGCGCTTGGTCGGGCCGTCCTCGGTAGCGTCGAACTGATCCTTGAACAGCAGGTAGACAATAACCGCACCGACGAAGCCGCCGAGCATCTGAGCGACTATGTAGCCGGGTACCATTGCCCAGTCAAAGAAGCCGTCTGCCGCGAGGGCGATGGTGAGGGCGGGGTTGAAGCTTGCGCCTGATGCGTTGCCGAATATGAACGCGGGAACCATGACCGCAAGGCCCCATGCCAGCGTGATCTGAACGGCGCCTGCGCCCTTCATGCCGGACTTGTTAAGATTTACGTTTGCAACGACGCCGTCGCCAAGAAGGATGAGCAGTGCGGTGCCGACAAATTCAGCTATATACGGTAACATTAGTTATCCTCCATTTTCTCTTGATATTTATGCCTGAGCGAGGCTCATTCCTCGTCCTTTGCCCAGCCGTAGGTGCACTTGACGGCCTTGTTCCAGCCTGCGACCTTCTTGTCGCGCTCGACGGGAGTGATCTCGGGTCCGAAGACCTTGTCGATCGCCCAGTTGTTCACGACATCCTGCTTGCTCTTCCAGTAGCCGACCGCAAGACCTGCGAGATAGGCAGCGCCCATTGCGGTGGTCTCTACGCAGACGGGGCGGTTTACGGGTGCCTGAATGATATCGGACTGGATCTGCATCAGCAGGTCGTTTGCCGATGCGCCGCCATCGACCTTGAGAGCCGCTAGCTTAATGCCGGAGTCGGCCTCCATGGACTTGAGAACGTCATAGGTCTGGTATGCCAAAGATTCCAGCGTTGCGCGGATGACATGGTACTTATTTACACCGCGGGTCAGGCCGACTATCGCGCCGCGTGCGTATGCGTCCCAGTGGGGAGCGCCGAGGCCGGTGAAGGCGGGAACGACATAGCAGCCGTTGGTGTCCTTGACCTTGTTGGCGAAATACTCGGAGTCTGGAGCGGAGTCAACGACCTTGAGCTGGTCGCGCAGCCACTGGATGGCAGAGCCTGCGACGAATATCGAGCCCTCGAGTGCGTACTCGACCTTGCCGTCAACGCCCCATGCGATGGTGGTGACGAGGCCGTTATTGGAGAATACGGGCTTCTCGCCGGTGTTCATGAGCATAAAGCAGCCGGTGCCGTAGGTGTTCTTTGCGTCGCCCGGGGTGAAGCAGGTCTGACCGAAGAGTGCCGCCTGCTGGTCACCGGCAGCGCCGGAGATGGTGATCGGGCCGCCGAACAGGTCGGCAACGGTCTCGCCGTAAACGCAGCTGGATGGCTTTACCTCGGGCAGCATGCAGGCAGGGATGCCGAGCTCTGCCATGATCTCCTCGTCCCACTTGAGGTCGATGATGTTGAACAGCATCGTGCGTGATGCGTTGGAATAGTCGGTAACGTGTACCTTGCCGCCGGTGAGTTTCCAGATGAGCCAGGTCTCGACCGTGCCGAACAGCAGCTCACCGTTTTCGGCCTTGGTGCGTGCGCCAGGTACATTTTCGAGCATCCAGCGGATCTTCGTGCCGGAGAAGTAGGGGTCGATAACGAGACCGGTCTTGGAGCGGTACACGTCCGTCAGTCCCTTTTCTCTGAGGCTGTCGCAGTACTCTGCGGTACGGCGATCCTGCCATACTATCGCATGATGTATCGGCTCGCCGGTAGCCTTGTCCCAGACGATGGTGGTCTCGCGCTGGTTGGTGATGCCTATCGCGGCAATGTCCTCCGCGGTCGCGCCAATCTTTGCCAGAGCCTCGGACGCGACGGAATACTGCGTGAGCCATATCTCGTTTGCATCATGCTCGACCCAGCCGGGATTTGGGAAATACTGAGTGAACTCCTTCTGTGCGACACTGCATATCTCGCCCTTGAGATTGAAGAGTATGCAGCGGTTGCTGGTGGTACCTGCGTCAAGCGCCATTATGTACTTTGCCATGCTCAAAATTCTCCTGTCTTTGTTTTTTCTTTCGGGTCGGCGGTGGGCTTGCTCGGTGTCTGTCTGTTGCCGACCTTTCATGATTTAAATTATGCACGACGTGGGAAAATATTTCACTTGTCATGCAGGAGGAATTGTAAAGTGAAGAGTGTTTGAACGCTTTACATTGTCAAGTCACTGTAAACTTTGACAAATTATCATCGTTTTCGAGCAAATAATTGAGTGCTATTTACATGAAATTGTTACGCATATATGATGCGCAGAAAAAAACCGGACAGTCTTAAAAAACTGTCCGGTTTTTATACATTGGGATTTGTTGTATTGAAATTTCGCCTTACTGAGCATCCCGCCCGCATTCGTTGGGCTTGCGACACATTGTAAGCATGGCCACAAGGCGCTTATAGCACTGGTCTATATCAATGTCCGCACGCTGAGTGGTCAGCTTCAGCAAATGCGAGCACAGCATCTTTTCTATGAGACTGAGCGCGTACAGCTCGTCCTCGCTGAAATCCTCTGGCGGCTGCGGCGTACCGAATATATGCGAGCATACATAAGGGTGCGACACCGGTATGCAATGGAGTATGACGGTGTCATAGCCGATGGCCTTGACTGCCTTCCTGTAGAAGCAGTGGTCGCGCTGGATCTCACGAAGGACATCCATGATCCACTGGACGCCGCTTTTGTCGGGATTATATTTCATCAGATCCCTGAAATGGTACTGAACGTCCCATTCGAGCACTGAATAAACATCCTGAAAATGATAATAAAACCCCTGTCGGCTGATCTCCGACTTATCAACGAGCTGCTTGACCGTTATTTTCTGTATCGGAGTTGTCGCCATAAGCTCCCTGAGAGAGTCGGCGATCCTTCTTTTAGTTCCTCTGCTCATTCCTTCCCTCCTGACGACCATGAGCAAGGCTTATCACATCTACGTGCTCATTATAATAAAAGTGAGCAGGCGTAACAACAATAATTTAAATACTTGTCAGTAAAAACTTTACATATATTGCATATTGTAAAGTTGTCTTTTAGAGGAGATTTACGTTTTTTACACAAAAAGTCCCCTTGAGATTGTTCAAATGGCCGTAAATTTATCAGTCGCGGTAGCCGTTCGGATTGAGCTTCTGCCAGTGCCACGAGTCGCGGCACATATCCTCGACATTGTACTGTGCCGCCCAGCCGTGCTCGCGGCGGCGGTTTTTTGGTGCGGCAACTGCACAGGTTGATATACTCCCCCGCTTCACCGCTATTGCAAAATATAATCGGGCGTGATAAAATCAGGGCTGTATTTTAGCATTGTGAGGTTTTTTCTGATGAAATTTACTTTTAAGCCGCGCGGGGTTTGCTCGCAGTTGATGGAACTGGAGATTGAGGGCAACAAGATTGTCAGTCTCAAGGTCACAGGCGGGTGCAGCGGCAACCTGCAGGGCATTGCGAAGCTCATAGCAGGCATGGATGTCGACGAGGTTATAGATCGGCTTGACGGGATTCGCTGCGGGTTTAAGAACACGTCCTGCCCGGATCAGCTGGCGCATGCGCTCAAGAAATATAAGGAGTCTTTGTGAAGCGATTTTTACGTGGGGCACTGTGTGTGCTTTTGTGCTGCGCGGCACTGTTTGGCACGGTGCAGGGTGTGGCCTTGGCGTCGGAGGCGGTCTCCCCTTCTGAGCTTGAATCTGATGAGCCGCGTGAACGGCCGGATTTGGAGGATATGCGCGTATATGTAGGCGGGCTTCTCTCCGGACGTGCATTTAAAAATGGCGATGACGTATACATGTCTCTTGCCGATATAAGCGAGATTTATAATGTAAAGCTGAATATTAGCCTGAACGAGAACGGCTTTACCGTGTCGGCGCCCTCACTCGAGATGAAGGTTGAAAAGGGCAGCGGATATGTAGAGGTCAACGGGCGTTATCTCTATCTGCCGGACGGTTATATCGTGTGCAGGGATGATGTATACCTGCCGATTGATATCATATCGCGCGTGTTCAGCCTGGGTGCAGAGATAAAAGACGGCAGCGTGCAAATTAACGCAACACAGGTGCGCATGATAAGTGGCGGAGAGAATTATTACGAGACCACGTTTTCCGCCGATGAGCTCTACTGGTTGCCGCACATTGCCTACGTTGAGGCTTTTGAACAGCCGCTTGCGGGCATAATGGGCGTTATAAACGTGGTGCTCAACCGCGTTGAGGATGAGGACTTCCCGGATACGATATTTGAGGTAATATACGACAGTGAGCACACTATTCAGTTTACGCCTGCCTCGCTGGGCTCAATGCACGGCAATCCAACGGAGCTTTATTATATAGCGACTTATCTTGTACTCGAAGGATACAACGCCGTTGGGGAAAGCCTGTACTACGTCAATCCGGAGAACAACGCCAACTACTGGTTCCGCGAGAACCTCGAATACGTAACCACCATCGGCGACCACGAATTTTATAAATAAGGCGGAAATCATGCTGGAAGAAATACTGAAGTCCGGTTTTGAAGAGCTGGGCATAACTCCTGACTATAAGGCGATCACGCGCTATCGGGTATATTACGAACGGCTGAGCGAGGTTAATAAGTTCATGAACCTCACTGCAATAAGCGGCGAGGACGAGAGCGCACGGCTGCACTTTCTTGACAGCGCAGCAATTATGACCGCCTGCGATATATCCGGCAAAAGGATCATCGACGTCGGCACAGGTGCAGGTTTTCCCGGGCTTGCATTAAAAATTGCGCAGCCGGATATCACGATGACGCTTCTGGACAGTCTCGACAAGCGCATCGGGTTTCTCCGAGAGACCTGCGAGGAGCTGGGCTTTGACGATGTTGAATGCATCCACGCCCGCGCTGAGGAGGCAGGGGCGGAATATCGTGAGCGCTATGATCTCGCTGTATCGCGTGCCGTGGCGCGGCTGTCGCTGCTGAGTGAGCTGTGTATGCCGTTTGTAAAGGTCGGCGGCATGTTCATTGCAATGAAAGGGCCTGACTGCGCTGAGGAGCTTGACGAGGCCAAGCATGCCATTTCCGTCCTCGGCGGCAAGCTTGTGCGCTGCGAGAATTATACGATTCCAGGCAGCGATGTTGTGCACAGCCTTGTAATCATAAAAAAAGAGCGCCCGACAGCGGCAAAATATCCCCGTCGCTGGGCGCAGATAAAAAAGCAGCCGTTATAATCCGGCTGAAAATTATGCTAAACGCGGCGTGACCAAGGTCACGCCGCGAATATTTTTTTCTGTGCGTTTTTATCAGATAAGTCCCTGTACGAATATAACTATAATCAGTATCGGGAGCCCCCACTGGAAGTAGGGCTTGAGTTTGGGTGAGATGTGGATGCCGCTGCCGGTGTTTACCTCGGCAATATACTTGTCGAAGCCCCAGCCCCATTTTGTCACGCAGAAGAGCAGGTATACAAGCGAGCCGAGGGGCAGCAGGAGGTTAGAAACGAGGAAGTCCTCACTGTCAAGCACGTCGCGAGCACCGATAATGTGCAGGTCGCTCCAGATGTTGTAACCGAAGACGCAGGGCAGGCTTGCAAGGGCGAGTATGATGAAATTGATCGCAACGGCCTTTTTGCGGCTCCAACCGAAAGTATCCATGCAGATGGCGAGAATGTTTTCAAACACGGCAAGTACGGTTGAGAAGCTGGCAAACATCATGAACAGGAAAAACAGCGCGCCCCAGAAGCGGCCGCCTGCCATATTGACAAACACCTGAGGGAGAGTCATGAATATGAGTGACGGGCCCTGATCCGTCTGGATGCCGAAGGAGAAGCAGGCAGGGAAAATTATAGTGCCGGCCATAAGTGCAACGAAGGTATCCAGTGCGCAAATGCGGACAGCCTCACCTGTCAGCGTATGGTTGCGGTCAGAGTAGCTGCCGAAGATCTCCATTGCGCCAATGCCAAGGCTGAGCGTGAAGAACGCCTGGTTCATCGCATCAGTGATCATGCTGCCGAGACCGTTTTGCTTTATGCTCTCTATGGACGGAAGCAGGTAGAAGCTCATGCCCTCTTTTGCTCCGTCAAGCGTCAGACTGTGCACAGCAAGGACAAGTATAAGTGCAAGCAGGGCAATCATCATGTACTTGGATATGCGCTCAAGACCCTTCTGCAGGCCAAATGAGCAGACAACGAAGCCGGCAATAACTACAAGCTCGGTCCAGATTGTCATTTCACCCGTATTTGACAGCAGTGTGCTGAAGACTCCGCTTGCGCTGTCAGCATCCATGCCGGAATGAAATACGCCGGTAAGGAATCTGCTGAAATAGCTGACCATCCAGCCTGTAACCGTGGTGTAGTACATCATGAGCAGGTAGCAGCCAATCAGGCAAAACCAACCGTGTATGTGCCATTTCTTGCCCGGCTGTTCAAGCGTCTTATACGCAAGTACAGCGCTCTTGCGGCTTGCGCGGCCGACAGCGAGCTCCATCGTCAGCACGGGAACGCCCATTACGAGCAGGCATATGAGATAAAATAAGACGAAGTATCCGCCGCCGTTCTTGCCCGCAATATACGGGAAGCGCCAAACGTTGCCGATACCGATTGCGCAGCCTGCGCTTACAAGCAGGAAGCCAAGCCGCGATGCGAATGTTTCTCTTTTCATTTTGTTCTCCTCAAAAACAGTGTGCGCTTATTTTATATGTTGTTTTGCTCCTTTACAAGGGCATATTTTATATGTTAAAATAAGAAAAACTTATTTTATACATGTGAGAACGTCATGAATAGTAATCAACTCAAATATTTTGTCGCCGCAGCGGAGAGTTTGAGCTTCACAAAAGCGGCGGAGCAGTTTTATATTTCTCAGACCGCCATAACCCAGCAGATACGTCAGCTTGAGGATTCTCTCGGCTGTGAGCTGTTTGACCGGAGCACGCGTCCCGTTTCGCTCACCCCGGCCGGAAAGATATTTCGCGTTGAGGCGAAGGCAATACTCGACAGGATGAGTCAGGCGGCGGATCACGTGCACGACGCATCTGCCGGATTGACGGGAGTGCTGCGCGTGGGTTATGTACGCGGGTATGAGAGAAGCGGGCTGTCAGTATTGATGCGGCGCTTCAGGCAGAAGAATAACGGCGTACTCGTAAATTTCTACCGCTGCTCTACCGACGCACTCGCAGCCGGGGTTCAGCAGCAAGACTACGATGTCATATTCACCTGGGACAGCACTAACCTGAAGAGTCTTGACGGTATCGACTACATGACGATAGAAAAGGCACGGCTTGTTGTAGCTCTCTACTCCGCGCATCCTCTCGCGAGACAGCAAAGGCTGCGAAGAAGCGAGCTGCGCGGTGAGAACATACTCTACATGTCTCCTGACGCCGCGAATGACTCATACGGTGACACTTTCTTTATGCAGCTTTATAAAGAGGCCGGATACAAGCCGAATATCACATTCCGGTCAAGCGACGCGGAGAGCATATTAATGATGGTTGCGGCTGAAGAGGGCATATCCATACTGCCTGATTATTTCACAGATAAGCTCTACAATGCGGACGGTCTGTCATTTGTGCCGCTCATAGGTGAGGGCGAAGAGGAAGAGATAATCGCCGCATGGCAGCAAGCAAATCCAAACCCGGTGTTGCATCAGTTTCTCGGTATGCTGCGCGATGACACGGCAGGTGAAGATCCCGTTTTTCCGTATGCAGGGAAACAGATTTAATCTCGGTGCGCAAATTTAGGTAGACGCACGGGGCAGCAGTGTGTTATTATAAGCGTTGTAAATAACCTCATAACGAACAGGAGATTTTCTGCACATGGAGCTTACCGCATCAGCCGCCTGGTTAAACACCGTATTTGCCGGTTTTGACCAGAGCATCACTATCGCAGTGCACGAATTATATAACCTCGGCGGCGGTTTCTTTACACCGTTTTTCGAGTTCATTTCTTTTCTCGGCAAGGGCGGTGTTCCGCTTATAATTCTCTCGCTTATTCTTGCGCTTTATAAGCCTACACGGCGCTTCGGCACGGCAATGTGCATCTCACTTGCAGTCGGCGCGCTCATCACTAACTGCTGCCTGAAGATTTTAATCGCACGTCCAAGGCCTTATGCGGACGAGAGCAGCATTTTCTATCAGTTCTGGCTATTAGTCGGGCAAAACATAGAGAGTGACAAAAGCTTTCCGTCAGGCCATACGACGGCGGCATTCGCCAGCATGACCGCGGTTTTCCTTGTAGGTGACAAGCGGTGGAGCTGGATGGCGTATATTTTCGCATTTCTGATGGCAGTGGCGCGTATCTATCTATGCGTGCACTTCCCCTCCGACGTGCTCGGCGGCATCATCGTCGGTCTTATAGGCGGTATTGCAGGTACACTCATTGCACAGCGCTTCCCCTCCAAATGGTACGAAAAAGAGCTGTTCAGAAAGGCCGGTGAAGAGAAATGTTCGGATTCGGAAAGCTAAAGTTCAGAGGCGTAGACAAGCAGATAATAAATGACGATGCACATATTAACGACTACAACGCCGCAGAAGCGATAGGCCGTGTGCGTCTGGGAAAGCTGTGCATGTATTATCGCGACCTCGGGAAAAAATACTATGTGCCGTATGAATATATCGACAGGACCTTCACGCGCATAAATGAATGCGCACCTGATGACGGACCGGTAATTCACTACTACCGCCTGATTCTTGTCCACGACGGAAAAGAATTTGCAAATCTTATATTCGAAGATGAAAAGGACGTCGACTACATCCACGGACGCCTGAAAGAAATCCGCCCGGAGATAGAATACGGCTACATTCCGCCCAAAGACGGCAAAAGACGGACGCTGATGTGATGTTGGGGCGTAGTGTGTGAAAAGACCGCTGCAGATTATTTACTGCAGCGGTCTTCCGTTTTTCATGCAATAGATTATAGCTTGGATATCAAATCTTCAAAAGATGTACCTGCTTCGGCAACACCGAACTCCACGGCATAGCCGACAAGTTCAGCCTGAAGGGCCTCACTAACTTCATAGCCGTTCGGAACATTCTGGTCAAAGCGGCGCATTTCAATTTCACCGGGCATGTATATTTCGTTGACATTCTCCGCCTTGCGTCCGGACTTTAATGTACGGATATACGTATCGACAGAGTTTTTAAACTCATCGATAGGCATAAACTTGGACGGATCTATGAGTATCATCGAAAATCCGGTGTTTTCATGCTGACCCTTGCTTGCAAAGCCGACCTTCTCGCCGTAACCTGAACCTGCAAGCAGTGCCGAGAACATTTCAATCATGACTGCCAGACCATAGCCCTTGGGACCGGCTATCGGCAAAACAGTCTTGGCTGCCTTAGCGTCGGTTGTAGGCTTGCCGTCTGCATCCAATGCCCATCCGGCAGGAAGCTCTTTACCCTCACGGGCAAATGCCTGTACCTTGCCGAAAGCCACATTTGTAGTGGATATGTCCAGCAGAAGAGGCCGCTCTTCATTAGCCGGTGCACAGACGACAACGGGGTTCGTGCCTAAAACGCTGTCCGCGCCGCCGAACGGGGCCACGCAGCGGGTAGTGTTGCAGCACAGGAGCATAATGAGATCGTCCTTAGCTGCCTGACGGCCGAAGAATGCACCGCAGCCGATATTGGATGCGCGGCGTCCGGTAGCAATGACAATACCCTGCTGCTTAACCCTTGCTTTCATCTGCTCATATACATGCATTGCGGCAATAACACCGCAGCCGTCATCACAGTCAAAAGCCACGGTGGAGCCTGTGTCACTTGCTATGCTGATCTGTGCGTTTATCGTATAGGCACCGTTTGCAAAACGCTTGAGGTAATTTGAAAAACGTGAAAGGCCGTGTGAGTATATTCCGGTAAAGTCTGAATATGCGACGGAATGGGCAAGAATGCAGGCGTCGACATCGTTCATGCCTTTTGCGTGGAGCAATGCTTCACAGAACTTTATCTCCTTTTCATAGCTTACCAGCATATTGCACCTCAAATCGCGTTATAGCCTTCTTCAAAAGCTGCGACGTTCTTTGCTTCGAACTTGCTCTTGCCTTTTTTACGGAACATGTCATTCATACCGTCAACGCCCTCATCGTGTGTGAAGTCACCAAGGATCTTAGTGATTGCACCGATCATGACGATGTTAGCACCTTTAGGATTGCCAATTTTGTCAGCAAGCTGGTTGCAGTGAATCGCAACGACATTGATATCGTCTCTGACGTTAGTGTCCTCGGTCATCATATCAGAATTAACAAGGATTGTGCCGCCGGGCTTAACCATGGAGACAAACTTCTTGAAGGAAGGCGTGTTCATGGCAAGGACAAGGTCAGGAGCCTGCTGTCCGGGGTTGGAGATTTTCTCTTCACCGTAGTGGACAGTGCAGTTTGCCGTGCCGCCGCGCTGAGCTGCGCCATATGCGGGCATCCATGTTGCGTTAACTCCCTTATAAAGAGCTATTTGAGATATTATAAGTCCGGCAGTAAGAACACCCTGGCCGCCGAAGCCTGCGAAAACTAATTCTCTCATGATTACTCTCCTCTCTTTTTGATCTCACCGAGCTGATAGTACGGAATAACCTCGTCTATCAGTCTCTGCTTTGCTGCCGAAGGATTAAGATTCCAGTTGGTCGGGCAGGAGCACATAACCTCTACCATTGAGTATCCCTCGTGGTTGAGCTGTGCTTCGAAAGCATTCTTGATATACTGCTTGAGCTTATTAATCTCAGCCGGGGTAGTAACGGCACCGCGTGCGACATATGCCGGCTTGAAGCTGTATGCAATGAGTTCGGGAACTTTTATGGGAATACCGGTAAGATCGATATCTCTGCCCTTAGGAGAAGTGGCGGTAACCTGTCCGGGCATGGTGGTCCAGGACATCTGGCCGCCGGTCATACCGAAGTTGCCGTTGTTGACAGTGAAAACACATATGTTTTCATTGCGATAAGCAGCATTAAGTGTCTCGGCAATACCGATGTTGTAAGCATCACCATCACCCTGGTAGGTGAACACGAACTTGTCGGGCTCAGCACGGCGTATACCTGTTGCAACTGCTGCAGCTCTGCCGTGAGGAGACTGAACGAGATCGATATTAATTCCGCTCTTAAGGTGGCAGCTGCAGCCGACACCGATTGCAGCAATAACTTTCTTGTCGAGGCCGTACTCTTCAAGGCATTCGCAGATAAGGCGCAGAAGCACCCCATGTCCGCAGCCGCCGCAGAACATGGCATAATTTAAGAGCTCAGGAGCTTTTTTTACGTTGGCCATTTTAGTAGACCTCCTTTATCTGATTCGCTTTAATCTTTGCGTAATCTTCCTTCATCTTTGCATCCTTGGGTACATCGCAGACATAAGCAAGAGCATAGACCGGGACATTAATTTTATATCTCTTTGCGCACAGCGCAATATCGTCAACCATCTGGCCCTCGCCATTAGTCTCGACGGAAATAAGTCCCTTGAGATTCTTGTTGGTTTTTGCAAGCTCTTCAAATGCTTTCTCGGGATAGGGCCAGAGAGAAATAGGACGGATATAGCCGACCTTTTCGCCTACAGCACGCAGCTCCTCGACGATACCCTCAACAGCACGGCCGGGAAGACCAAATGCGACGAATACATACTCTGCGTCTTCCGTATACTTGCTGTCCCAGCGCTGTTCATTCTCGCGCATCAGGCGAACCTTCTCCATGTAGGTGTCGGACTCTTTAACAAGGTCACGACCAAGGAAGTCGCCGCGCTTGACCTGATAGGTGCCATCAAGACCCCAGCTGCACTTTTTGATTTCACGGAATTCAGGATAATCACAGGGCTCCATCATCTGCCCAAGGCCGCTTTCGGTCATAATTTCAACAATGCAGCGATACTTCTCTGCAATATCGAATGCCTCGTATATCAGGTCGACACCTTCCTGAATGGTGCTCGGGCTGAGAATGATATTTCTGTAGTCGCCGTTGCCTCCGCCGCGGGTCTCACGGTGATAGTCTGTCTGAGAGCCGTTGAGTGCACCAAGGCCATTGCCCCAGCGAACAACGTTCAGAATAACTGCCGGGAAGTTCATCTGTGCCATGTAGGAGATGCCTTCCTGCTTGAGTGAAATACCCGGGCCGGAAGAAGCGGTAAGCACTCTTCTGCCGCAAGCGGAAACACCCATGACCATGTTGATGGCTGCCAGCTCGCTCTCAGCCTGAATGAAGGTTCTGCCAAGCTCCGGCATACGTCCGGAGAGATATTCCATAACCTCGGTAGAAGGTGTGATCGGATAGCCCGCATAAACTTCTACGCCGGCACGCATTGCGGCTTCAGCCATTGCAATGTTGCCTTTTACCATGTCACCCATTGATGCTCCTCCTTATTCTTCGACTATGCTGAAAACAGCGTCCGGGCAGATGATATAGCATATGCCGCAGCCGATGCACTTTTCAGCGTCAACTTTGATGTGCTTGTAGCCTCTTGTATTTATCTCGTCTGTCATCGAGATGGCCTTTCTTGCGCAGTTTTCCATGCACAAGCCGCAGGCCTTGCAGTTTTCGGGATTGATTACTGCTTTGCTCATTTATATTCCTCCATTAAAAGATTTACAAAGTTTGTTGCAGGATCAGTTGCCGGCAATAAGTGCCCAAGCAATTGATGTAACTTTTCCTGTTATAGACGCCGCGCGCGAGGACATTACAACAGGCTTTGCCGCGCCTATCACTATTCCGGCTGTCTGACCTTTTGCGAAATACCCGATTGCCTTTCCAAGTACGTTGCCGGTCTCAATATTCGGGACAAGGAACAGATCCACGTCTCCGCTCACGCGGCTGACAATTTTCTTCTCCGCAGCTGCCTCAGGGCGCATTGCAACGTCAAAAGCGATGGGACCCTCATAGATAGCTTTAGGAAGCTTGCCTTCTTCAGCCATCTGACATAATGCAGCAGCATCTACGGTCGCCTGCATTTTGGGATTTACTGCTTCGTTTGCCGTCAGCAATGCGACCTTCGGTTCCTCTATACCCATGTTGTGAAGAACAGGAACGGCATTCTGGAGAATCTCGACCTTATCTTCAAGCGTCGGTGCTATGTTCATTCCGCCATCCGTGATGAAAAATAATTTCTTTTCGCCCGGTTCGTCATAGCAGGTCAGCACATTAAGCTGTCTGCCGGTACGCAGACCGACTTCCTTGTTGAGTACGGCACGCAGAAAATCGCTGGTATTCATTTTGCCCTTAACGAACACATCTGCCTCGCCAGAGCTGACAAGTGCAACCGTTGTTACGCCAAGTTTTTCCGGGTCTTTCTCATCAACTATCCTGATCCCGTCATAGGACAGATCCTGCTTTGCAGCCTCACTGCGGATTATATCCTCGTCACCGACAAGAATTACGTCGCAAAGCTCAATCGCACGGACCTCTTTTGCAACATGTATCATTTTTTCATCCGCTGCTGCAGCTATTGCAATTGTACGCTTAGGGCGACGCTGAAGCGCTGCCTCGACTATGTCATTAAAGCTTTTGTACATTCAATTATCCCTCGTATTATTCACCGTAAATATGATAGTTCTCTTTGCCATCGAGCACACGCGTGATGCCCTCCTGGAGTGCCTTCATTTCCTTAGCCCCCGGGACAACCGTAACCGGCGCGATAAACTTTACTCTTTCGCTGATACGGTCAGTCAGTATCTTTGAATATGCGCAGCCGCCGGTAAGAATAATCTCGTCCACTTCACCGCATACTACTGTTGAAAGTGCTGCGATCTCCTTAGCTATCTGATACGTCATGGCTGAGACAATGAAATCAGCATGCTCATCGCCGTCGGCAATCATTTTTTCCACATCTATCATACTGCTGGTACCGAGGTGAGAAACAAGACCGCCGCGGCCTTTTATCTGCCGCATCATCTCTTCCTTCGTATACTTTCCGGAATAGCACAGGTCTACGTAGGACTTGCCGTTCATTTTACCTGCACGCTCCGGCGACATCGGACCCTCATCATCACTGCAAACGTCAATTATGCGGCCATGGCTGTGCAGATTTATGCTTATTCCGCCGCCCATGTGCGCAACAATGAGATTTAGATCCTCGTATTTACCGCCAAGCTTTTCTGCAACATCTCTTGCAGTTGCTCTGGTATTCAGGACATGTGAAAACGGTCTGCGCTTGACATCGGCAAGTCCGGTCACGCGTGCGATATCTTCCACCTCGTTTACACACACTGCATCGTATATATACGCATTGCAATTGCTCTCAGCAGCAAAATCATGTGCAATTATTGCGGAGAGATTCGACATGTGATTTGTTACCGGGTGGCGGCAGGCATCCAGCAGCTTTTCCTCAACGAGATAAGCGCCGCCCTTTGCATATCCGAAGGTGCCGCCTCTCGCTGCGATTGCGCTGAAATCCGTCGTTGCTATGCCATGCTCTTTGAGGCATTCGCGGATTGCTGCAAGCCGGATAGGATACTGGTCAACAAGCGTTCTGCAGTTCTTAAGTTCCTCAGCAGAATGCATTACATTCTCATCAAGTACCTGTTCTTCGCCTTCATATACGGCAATTTTAGTTGATGTGGAGCCTGTATTAATCACAAGTATCTTATACAATTGATTCCTCCTTGTTCATACCTTTCCGGCCGCTGGCACAGCCGGTCTTCTGTATACAGGTTTGGGCCCCTGTCTACCTTGTTGATGTTAACTATAAACGAAACATTTCGCCGTGTCGACTTTTGGGCAAAAAAACAGGCTCTGCACTTTTTTTCGTGCAAAGCCTGTTTTTCTGTTCATTTCAATCGGCGCAAAGCGGATATTATCAATACCGCATTGCCCTCGTCACCGTATTTCTCAGATGAACCTCCATTCGCTTAACCGCAAGCTCATCATCTCTCATACGTATAGCCTCAAAAATGCGCCTGTGCCTGTCCACCATATTGCAACATGAATTTGCATCCAGAGCCGTATAACGGAAAAAGTGGAGTTTCGGCATCAAATCCTCATATGATTTAATAAGATACGGATTTCGTGAGCATTTCACAAGTGTATAATGGAATTTCTGGTCAAGCTGACCGAGCTTATAGAGAGCTTCTTCGGCCTTTTTCTCGTTTATGATCTCAAGGTCATCATTCCATGCCGTTCCTATTGCCGAATCCAGAAGTTTTTGAGAAACATCAAGTATCTTCTCTATTTCCTTCGCCTCAGATACTCTAATTCTTGAGCAGGCAAGCCTGGTACCCAGAGTTTCCATGGCAATACGAAGATCAAGTATTGCCATATAGTCACCTATCTTCATAATATATACAGTATAACCCTGAGTTCCTTTAGACAAGAAGCCCTCCTGCTCAAGAGTATTCAAAGCTTCTCTGACCGGAGTGCGGCTCACATCCAGTTCCTCAGCAAGCTGCTCCTGATTCAGCTTGCTACCGGGTTTAATACGATGATCTACTATTTCGTCCAATAATAATCTATATACAAGCTCGGTGTTTGACAAAAACGGATTTGCCGTCTTTAGTTTTTCCAGCTTCTTTTTCATTCCGATCGGCATATTCACACCACCTCACAATTTACGTGTCAGCCTTATTACACTGTTTGTCCTTGCGCCATTTTAATTATTAGTATAATATAAACAAACGAAACTTTTGTCAATGGCAAAAAATTATAGAAATTGATTGTTACATTTTTAACGTCGCTTTTGGTCCCTTTCAAATCCATCGACGGGAAAAATGGCTTATTTTTAGAACGCCGCAAGTTTTTTTAATCTAATTTTGACACGTTCAAGAGTGTTCTGTATCATTAAATCAACATGGTCGAGCATCTTTGGGCAGATCTCGAACACACACGAAAGCAGGGCTGCGGCTGGCAAACAGCCCTGGATTAAAAAACAGGAGTGAAAAGAAAAATGGCAGAAACAAAAATTCCCGCAAAGAAATGGGTACTTCTCTTTATCGGACTGCTGTGCATGTTTGCTACCGGCATTATTACACCTCCCGTCGGACTCAGTCAGGCAGGCTTTCAGGTTCTCGGCATACTCGTCGGCGCTATAATTTTGTTCCTTTCCTGGGGCACAGGCTTCCCCAGCATGATGATCATCTTTGCTCTGATGACTGTTGACGGTCTCACCGCCGCTAAGGTTACACAGGCCACCTTCGGCAACAATACCGTTGTATTCCTGCTCTTCTGCATGATGCTGGCTGCCTGCCTTACCAAAAGCGGTGCCGCACGCAGAATAGCCGTATGGTTTTTGACAAATAAGCTTGCAAGAAAAAGTCCTTGGTGGACCGTTATCATGTTCTTTGCAGCAAACTATGTACTCAACTTTGTACTCTCTACTGCTGCGACAATATTTGTCATGCTCCCGATCGCAGCTGAAATTCTTGAGAGCATCGGCATAAAGAAGGAAGACAAGGCACCTATCGCCGTTGTACTGCTGCTTGGCACACTGGTTACCGGTCTTATCTCCAACTCTGCAAACCCGATTTCCCATGCGACAACGCTTCAGGGCTTCTCTTTCTATGAATCATTCACCGGCGAAGCAATGGATTTCTTCACCTACTGCGCAATTGCAACACCTCTTACCATAGTTGCATGCATTATTTTCATTCTGATGGTTAAATTTATCTGGCGTCCTGATATCTCCATGCTTTCCGGCGTAAATTACGATGCGCTTAAGGGTACTATGGGACCCGTTACCAAGCGTGAAAAATGGTCAGTATTTTTCTATATAGTCTGCGTAATTCTCTGGATGATGCCTGGTCTGAGCAAATACGTCTGGCCCTCTGCTGCAAGCTTCTTCGGCAAGATCAATAACTGCCTTCCCCCTCTTGCTGCACTGTTCCTTATGAACTTCATTAAAGTTGACGGTGAAAAGGTTCTCGACTGGAGTGAAGCAGTAAAAGCTGTCAACTGGCCTTCCTTCATGTTCATCGCTTCCATCATGGGCCTTGGCTCCTTCATGGGCAATTCCGATATAGGTGTACCCGCATGGATGTCCTCCGTCCTCTCCCCGATTTTCTCCAACGTTCCTCCCTTCCTCTTCCTGCTCATCATGGTCGTGCTGACCGAGCTCATGACCAGCTTCTGCTCCAACACCGTTACTGTCTCTGTTATGCTGGCAGTCGCAATGCCTCTGGTCCTCGGCATCTATGACGGACGCATCAGTGCCTTTGTTGTTGCCACCCTCATCACCGGCGCTGCTGACAACGGCTGGAGTGCACCTCCCGCATCTCCCACTGCCGCTGTTATCTACGGTTCCGGCTGGGTTGACACCAAGTCAATGATGAAGTGGGGCCTTATAACCGCACTCATGCACGCAATTGTCACCATGACAATTGGCTACCTGCTCGGTGTAGCAATCTGCGGCTAATTAAATAAGATTTAAATATTCTAGATAAAACTCAATAATTTTATAAAAAGGAGCAAACGCATGAAAATAGGTATTCTCGGCTGCGGTGCAACCGGCAGTGTATTCGCATCATATCTTAAGCTCGGCGGCGCAGATGATATATGGATGATAGATCTGAACAAGGCACATATGGATGCCGTACGTGATAACGGCCTTGTTATGAAGGATCATAATGGTGAGCACCTTCTCACCGGATTCCATACTGCATATACCGCTGATGAAGTCGGTCCATGCGATATATTCATCGTTCTTGTTAAATCCACTCACACCCGTTCCGCTCTCGAGGGGGCAGCATGCTGCATCACCCCGGAAACTGCTGTCATCTCTCTTCAGAACGGTCTCGGCAATGATCTTGATCTGGCACAGTTTGTACCCGAGAAGCAGATCGGTTGCGGCTGCGGACGTCTCGGCACCGTGCTTGTGAGCCCCGGCGTATGCGATTCCAGGCCGGCACAGGGCATCGTCAACATGTATGTTGGCCCGGTGTATGGCGGCGATATCGCTGCAAAAGGCTGCCGCTATGTAGTTGACTGCTTTGCGAAGGGCGGGCTTAATCCTGAATATCTCGATGACGTACGTCCGGCACTGTGGAAAAAGGCTGCTTCTAACAGCGGATTCAATACCGTTTGTGCAGTTCTCGGCTTGACCATGAAGCAGGTCTATGAAGACGAAAACGCTATTGCACTCGTCAAGCAGATTTTGAAAGAAGCCAGCGACTGTGCAAAGGCGCTCGGCATCGCCGATGATCTCTACACCGGTCTTGTAAGCGATATTCCCAAGACTGTTGCAAGCTACGGAGATTACTATCCCTCCCTTGCGCAGGATTTCCTTATCTATAAGAGACAGACTGAGGTCAACACGCTCTCCGGCGCTATCTCCAGATACGGCAAAATTGCGAATGTGCCCACCCCGACCTGCGATGTTCTCTCCCAGGTTGTAAGAGCCGTTCAGGCAAACTACGACAAGCGTTATAAGGACAACAAATAAATATTTGCTTGTACCGGGTGGACATAATTCCGCCCGATACATAGAAAATTAAAGAATATGAATAACAAAAACATGAAAAGCAAGATTATATTTTTAATCTCTCTTGTGTTTATAATTGTTGTTAAACTGTGTCCGCCGCCATCCGGTCTCTCGGAAGCCGGTTTTGAGGTGCTCGGCATACTGGTTGTGGCTATTATGTTGTTTTTGGGCTGTGGGATTGGTTGGACAAGCATGTATATTGTCCTGCTGCTCATGACCGTCCCAGGGCTTAGTGTATCTCAAGTAACACAGGCAACCTTTGGTAATAACACTGCTATCTTTCTGCTGTTCTGCTTCATGCTGGCAGCGTGCCTGACTGAAAGCGGGATTGCAAAACGTATCGCAATATGGTTTCTCACAAATAAGCTGGCACGTAAAAATCCCTGGTGGACTGTTGCCATGTATTTTGCGGCAGTCTACGTGCTTGACTTATTTTTATCCTCCGCTACCTGCATTATGATAATGCTGCCGATACTCACACAAATTCTTGAAAGCGTAAAAATCGGAAGGGATGAAAAAAATCCGCTGGCTTCCCTTCTCTTACTGAGTACTGTGTGTGTCGGTCTTCTTTCAAACGGAACGAATCCGATTTCTCACGCAGTGACTACCCAGGGATTTTCACTTTATGAGTCGTATTCCGGCGAAGCAATGGATTTGTTTACATTTGCTGCCGCAACAACGCCGATATCCATTGCATGTGTTCTTGCGCTTTATCTTTTAGCAAGATTCGTTTGGAAACCTGATGTCTCGTCATTTGCAGAAATTGATTACGATGCACTCGCTGATTCCTGCGGTACGATCACAAAACGTGAGAAATGGTCTCTCGGCTTTTATCTGGCCTGTGTTTTCTTCTGGCTTTTGCCCGGTCTCAGTAAATATATATGGCCGAGTGCATACCCGTTTTTCAGTCGCATTAACAACTGTATGCCTCCGTTGGCCGCATTGTTTCTGATGAATTTCATCAAAATCGACGGTGAAAAAATCCTTGATTGGAATACGGCTGTAAAAGCATGCAACTGGCCGAGCTATATGTTTATAGCGACGATTATGGGACTTGGTTCTTTTATGGGCAAAGAAGAACTTGGAATCTCCGCGTGGCTTTCCGGCCAGCTGGCTCCTCTGTTTACGAGCATATCCCCACTGGTGTTTGTGCTGATAATGGTCGCCATCGTAGATATTTTGACCAACTTCTGCTCAAATTCCGTTGCGTTGTCCGTAGTTTTCTCTGTTGCTCTCCCATTGTGCCTGACAGTATATCAGGATACTCTCAGTCCGATGCTCGTTGCGGTCCTTATCACTAATTCCGCAATGAACGGCTGGGCAACTTCTCCTGCGTCTCCCACCGCTGCCGTAGCTTATTCTACCGGTTGGGCAGACGAAAAGCGGATCTTAAAATGGGGCTTAACCATCATGTTTATCCATATTGTATTATGCATGGTTATTGGCGTGCCTCTTATGAATCTGCTGACCTAAAACGCTACTATTCATCTCCTTATATGGTTTTGGCGCAGGACATAGCCCTGCGCCAAAATTTTTATTTATGCTCTTTTACCTTTACTCGATTCCGGTGACGGTGTAGTCTTTGGCCTCTACTGCGGCTTTCAGAGTGCTGTCATCTACGGGGGCGGTGAGCGTGACAACGGCAGTGCCGGATGTGTGGCTGACTTTTGCTTCGGCTACCTCCGGGATTGCTTCGAGCGCTTTCTTGACTGCTGCTTCGCAGTGGGGGCACATCATACCTGTGATCTTCATTGTTTTTTCCATTGATTTAGTCTCCTTTATATTATTAATATTATTATCGCTTTCTTCGGGGGATTTTACTTTACGTTTTTTCCTGTGATCATGTGAAGCATCGTGCAGCTTGAAAAGATTTAATCTCAACGCGTTGGATACCACGCAGAAGCTTGAAAGGCTCATCGCAGCGGCGCCTATCATCGGGTTGAGTGTCAGGCCGAGTGTAACAAATGCGCCTGCTGCTATTGGTATTCCTATACTGTTATAGAAAAATGCCCAGAACAGATTTTCGTGAATGTTACGCAGCGTCGCACGGCTGAGTCTTATTGCGGCGGGTACATCGCTCAGACGGCTGTTCATCAGCACAACATCTGCCGCATCTATGGCAACGTCCGCACCGGCACCGATTGCAATGCCGATATTCGCGCGGGTCAATGCCGGGGCGTCGTTTATGCCATCGCCAACCATTGCGACCTTGCCGCGCTGCATGAGCTTGCGTATCTCATTCTCCTTACCGTCCGGCAGAACGCCGGCAACAACTCTGTCAACTCCGGCCTGCGCGCCGATTGCATTTGCCGTACGTTCGTTATCGCCGGTAAGCATGACGACCTCAATGCCCATATTCTGAAGCTCTCTCACGGCGCGCGGGCTGTCATCTTTTATAACGTCAGCCACAGCAATAATTCCGAGAAGCTTATCTCCGCGGGCGAAGAAGAGCGGTGTTTTTCCTGCCTGTGCAAGTTCGGCTGCCTTTTCGGCAACAGATTGCGGAATATTCGCGCGTTTGCCGACAAAATCACTGTTGCCGCCGCAGATCGTCGCTCCGTCAAGCGTCGCGTTCAGGCCATTGCCGGGCATTGCCGCAAAATCGGAAACCTCGTGCAGAGCAAGCTTTTGCTCTTCGGCACATTTAAGAACGGCGCGTGCAAGCGGATGCTCGCTCTTATATTCGAGAGCGTAGGCAAGCGACAAAAGCTCATCGCTTTCAACGCTGCCGACAGGAATAACATCCGTAACACGCGGCTCGCCGGCTGTTATAGTTCCGGTCTTATCGAGGGCGATTATATCGATGCGCCCTGTCTCCTCAAGTGATGCGGCGGTTTTAAATAATATACCGTTTTTTGCGCCGAGGCCGCTGCCGACCATAATAGCAACAGGCGTTGCAAGGCCGAGTGCACACGGGCAGCTTATGACGAGCACCGATATTCCGCGTGCCAGGGCAAAGCCTATGCTGCGGCCGACAAGCAGCCATATTATTGTCGTCACAACAGCAATCGTTATAACCGTCGGGACAAATATGCCGGATACTTTGTCCGCAATCTTCGCAATGGGTGCCTTTGTGGCTGCAGCATCACTGACCATGCGGATAATCTGCGAAAGTGTGGTGTCCTCCCCTACTCCGGTTGCCCGGCAGCGGAGATAACCTGACTGATTGACTGTCGCCGCGGAAACCCTGTCTCCGACCGCTTTATCTACCGGTATGCTCTCGCCGGTGAGCGCAGATTCATTTACGGCGCTGCTGCCTTCGAGCACGGTGCCGTCCACCGGTATGCTCTCGCCCGGCCTCACGGCAAATACGTCGCCGACCTGAACTTCCTCTACCGGAACCGTAGTTTCAACGCCGTCCCGCACGATGTTCGCCGTCTTCGGTGCAAGCTTCATCAATCCCTTGAGTGCATCTGTCGTCTTGCCCTTGGCGCGCGCTTCAAGCATCTTGCCGACGGTTATAAGCGTGAGTATCATTGCGGCAGACTCAAAATAGAACTCCATCATGTAGCTCGACACGGCGGCACTGTCGCCCTTTACCTGGGCATCGGTCATCGCAAACAGTGCATATGTGCTGTATACGAAGGCCGCAGTCGCGCCAAGGGAGACAAGCGTGTCCATGTTCGGTGCGCCATGAGAAAGGCTCTTAAATCCGCTGATAAAAAAGCGCTGGTTTATAACCATTATTATGACGGTGAGCAGCAGCTGCGTCAGACCCATTGCCACATGATTTCCGTTATAAAAGCTTGGCAGAGGCCAGCCCCACATCATATGGCCCATTGAAAAGTACATCAGTACTATCAAAAAGCCCAGTGACCAGCATAGTCTTTTCTTGAGCTTCGGCGTCTCATGGTCTTCAAGCTGATCCTCCGCTGCGGCGGATTGCTGCTTTTTCCCGTCTTTAACCGATGCGCCGTAGCCTGCCGCCTGCACAGCCGCAATTATTTTTTCCGGTGCCGCCGTTCCCTCAACGCCCATAGAATTTGTAAGCAGGCTTACAGAGCACGCCGTCACTCCGTCTACTTTTGAAACGGCTTTCTCCACACGCGCGGAGCATGCAGCGCAGCTCATACCTGTAACATTATATTGCGTCATTTCTCTCCTTTCCCGCCGAATTAAAAGCTTGGAGCAACTCGGCAGTTATTTCATAAGCTTCTGAAGCGTTGCCACAAGCTCATCAATCACCTCGTCATTGCCGGCGCGAATATCATCGGCAACACAGGTTCGAATATGGCTTGCGAGCAGCTCTTTATTAAATGCGTTTATCGCCGCATTCACTGCTGCGGACTGAACAAGTATATCCGGGCAGTACGCCCCGTTTTCAACCATTCCGCGAATCCCGCGTATCTGTCCCTCTATACGATTAAGCCGGTTTATGAGCTTTGTATATTCCTCCGGCGTGCGCTCCTTCCGTCGCATATGGCAGCAGCATTTTTTGTCTTCCAATTTACAACCTCCGTACGCAAAATACCCTCCCGGGGTATTTTGAATATATACCCCCGGTGGGTATTTGTCAAGCTAATTATATTATTTTGTTAAACATGTTTAACTTGGGGTATTTTACCTCACCGGTTAATTCCCGGATTTGGCGCATGTGCTGCGTAGTGCTGTTTTTCCGTGCACGTAATCTTCGATTTTGAGATTTTGCAGCAGTATGCCGCCGAGAATGAGCGCCGCGCCGATGAAGCCCATAACGCCAAGGCTCTCATGGAGAAATATCATGCCGAGCAATGCGGTGTTAAGCGGATTGATGGCACAGAACTGTGCAGCGGTATCATCAGGAAGGCAGCGCTGTGCAACAGGTTGGAGCGTAAAGCCGAAGCATGAGCAGACTAGTGCAAGCGAGAGTATCACTCCCCACTCCGTTGCTCCCTGGGGCAGACGCGGCGTTTCAAACAGGCATGAGGCTATAAGGGCAAACAGACCGATGAATCCGACCTGAAATATACCTGTGACAAACGCATCACCGTGACGTGAGAGTTTGCCTGTAAGAATTATCGCGCAGGCGTAGAAAAACGCCTCAGTTAGTCCAAGTATATCACCGATGCCAAACGATGTGCCGCCTTTCAGCGTGAGGCATGCCACACCGCAGAGAGTGAGCGGCAGGCAAATCAAGGTTTTCCTGCTCGGGCGCTGATGAGTAAATATTGCCTCTAACAATGGTACTATTACTATGGCCGTATTGCTCAGAAACGAAACCTTCGTTGATTCGGTCACTCGCAGCGCGAACATTTCCGCCGTCATGACAATGATAAAAACACCTCCGAGAATGGCACCGTTTTTCAGCTCAGTCTTTGATGTGCGCAGAATCTTTTTATGAAAAATTACGGCAAGGATGATAAACGCAAGGCAAAACCTCAGTGCAAGAAGGTTAAACGGGCTGATTGTACACAGACCGATTTTTGCAAATAACAGCGATGTACTGCGCGCTGCAATAACTCCGGCCAGCAAAAGCTTAGCATTACGCTTAGACATAATAATCTGTCTCCTTTGGCTCTCAATAGATCTTGACAGAATTATAGTCCTGATTTATCATTGAGTAAATCGAAATATATTCAAGCTATACTTTACATTTACTCAACACATAATAATTAATGTCTACTGAACAAATGCCGATTTTTTCTGCAGGCAGAAATCGCACAAAAATTGCAAAAACAGGTGCGAAAGGGTACGCTGAATCTTACGCAGATTCAGCACCACAATCGACATGGCAAG
>CAVAPH010000004.1:0-45757 GCA_963590455.1 bacterium
ACATAGCTGCCTCCAAGTGCAAGGTTTTTCGGCGTTTTTTGAGTTTTTCCATGCACTTATTATACCACATGCAGCTCTTTCTTGCTTGAAAAGTTGCCAGCTTTCGGCACTTTTTTAGATATTTCTTATTTGTTCAGCAGGCATTATATTATTAATCGCAGACAGCAGTGAATTTCATTTTTCATTTTTTCATTTTTTCATTTTGTCCTCTACTTTTTCATGACGAAGCAGACCGGTTTTTGCCGGTCTGTTTTGTTTTTATTTATATGCTGTTTTTCTTCTTGCTGACTCCGGTAATAATGCGCTCTATCGCCGTGTCGAGGGCGATTACGATGACGCTGACGGCGGCGCTGTAGGCTATGAGCACCAGCAAAGTTATAAGCATGATATCTTCCTCCCCGATATTTTTAATGCTTTATAAGAATTCCGGCGGGCTTTCGCCCGCCGGAGCAAGAATAGGAGTGAAAAGCTTATGGAGTTGATACTAATTATGCTTTAGTGAGCTCCTGACCCTCGGTCTTCTTACCATACATAAGAACAACCACGAGGTATGCAGCTGCAAACACTGCGCCTATGATGTAAGCGGCAGTCCAGGAGAGACCGAAGCCGATCTTGTTGCTCTGCATGAGGAATGCGCAGGTTACGAATGCGTAAAATACGCCAGGGATCATCGGGACCCAGGAGAACTTGCCCTTGCCGTTGCGGAACATCCAGATGGCTATGCAGGCGAGTGCGAAGAGTGCCAGTGTCTGGTTGGACCATGCGAAGTATTTCCACAGGGTGTTGAAGCCGTTGGAATCGAACTTAGCCCAGACAAGGATGCCGGCCACGAGTGCGAAGATGATAGCGGAGAGGCCAAGACGCTTGCCGTTGGTGCTCTGGTCGATGTGCAGAGTATCGGAGATGGTCAGACGGAGTGCACGGAGTGCGGTGTCGCCGGAGGTGATAGGCAGAACGATAACGCCGATCAGGGCGATGATGCCGCCGATATTGCCGAGGATGTCCTTGCAGACGATACCGACAGTCTGAGTTGCGAGGCTTGCATTTGCCTCCTGCAGGCCGAGGTTGTAGACGCCCATTGCGCCGGCAGCCCAAACCATAGCGATGAAGCCTTCAAGAACCATCATGTAGTAGAAGGTGGTGCGGCCTTCGCGCTCGCTCTTCATGGTACGGGAGATAATTGCGGTCTGAGTGGAGTGGAAGCCTGAGAGAATGCCGCAGGCAACGGTTACGAAGAATACAGGGATGAACTTGTTCGTGCCAAAGTACTCAGTGTAGTTGACACCGCCATACTCCCATACGCTGTCCCAAACGTTGATGAGGGGGTAGCCCTTTGCAAAGATACCGATGAACACGCCGATTGCAGAGAAGAGCAGAATGGCGCCGAACACGGGGTAGATGCGGCCGATGATGGCATCAATGGGGAATACGGTTGCGCACAGGTAGTAAAGGAAGATAACACCGTAGATAACCCAAGTGGAGGTTGCGGTTGCTGCACCGGAGAAGCCGAATACCTGAGTTGCGGCAATGTCGCCCGGGGTGTAGATGAACACTGCGCCGACAAGCAGAAGCAGCAGGCAGACGAACACGTTGTAGACTGCGTATACGCCCTTGTTGGTGTACTTCTTGATCATGTCAGGCATCTGAGTGCCGCCGTTGCGCAGGCAGATCATGCCGGAGAAGTAGTCATGCATTGCGCCGCCTATGATGTTGCCTATAGGGATAGTGATGAACGCAATGGGTCCGAACAGGATGCCCTGGATAGGTCCAAGAATAGGGCCGGTACCGGCAATGTTCAGAAGGTTGATAAGGCTGTTCTTCCAGCACTTCATGGGGACATAGTCGACGCCGTCCTGCTTGGTATATGCAGGAGTCTTGCGATCGTCCGGTCCGAAGATCTTTTCACAGAACTTGCTGTAGAAGAATGCGCCGACGAATAGAATTACGAGGCCGATAATAAATGTTAACAAAGTAAACCCTCCCTTTTTTTGTGTAAAACTGGACGTTAACTTCTGTGGTCGGCCTGACCACTATGCTGTTATTATAATATTCATATCCGTTAAGTTTCTATTATCAGAATCCCGTTTACTGTAAATCTCTCGTTAAGATTTGTATCAAATCAGGAATTCTTTGCATTTTTTCTCACATTCTTTTTTGCTTTTTGGGTTTCCCCTCTGTTTAAAATGCCGACTGCCGCCCGCACTGATCGTAATTCAGCACGAGCGGCAGGGGTATTTTTTTACTTATTCTCGCTGTTCCCGCTGCGCAGGAGCTCCAGGGCGAGAGTCTTAAGGGCGCTCAGGCCTGCCATGGCGGCGGCGATTAGTGCCGCTTTCCATGCTGCCGCGTCGCAGCCGAGCTTATCGGCGGCGGGCAGTGCCACAAGGAAGCCCTCCAGAAATGTCCACGCCGCGCGCTCAAGTATGTTCTGCCAGTTCATATATTTATCTCCTCCCGTAAATTTTTAATTTATATTTTCATGCGTTTAAATGCTCAAGATCGTCTATGCGGTGATTTGCGACCTTTATCTGTTCAAATGCCAGTGCCGTGCGTTTTTCCAGCTCGTAGGTGCGCTCGATTACGCCGTTGTGCCTGTCTACTTTTCTTTCAAGCTCCTCGAGCCGGTACGCAATCAGGGCGCTGTTTTTTCTGTTTGCGAGATACGCGCCCGACAGCGTCCCGGCAAAGCCCAGCAGCGCCACAATTATTGTCTCACTCATGCTTATCCCTCGCTTCCGTAATTATTATTCTCTGCAAGCAATGCTCTGCGTGTCTGCAAATCCATGCGGCCGTTCTCTGGCAGACCGCAGCGCCTTTGAAATTCAAGCACACAGCGGCGCGTCTCCGGGCCGTACTCCCCGTCAAGTGTGGGCATTATCCCGCGGCATCGCAGCAGAGCCTGCACCGCTGCGACATCCGGGCCACTCGGCATTTTCTCCCCGTCGTATTCAAGCTCACGCATCGGCCAGTACGGGGAGATGCCGTCCGGATTTTCGTCGTACCTCAAGACGCAGTCCCAGGGATAGTTATAATATTCCCGCTCGTATATCTCTCTCCCTGTCTGGTCGCCGCTCTCACCGCCGCGCACGGTGCCGAGCTCGTTTATGCTCGCCTGAACGATGCGCCCGGCGCCGATATATATTGCAGCATGGCTTTTTTCGTTTAAGAGCACGTCGCCCTTTTCAAGTCCGCTCCCGTCGGAGAGATTTACGCTCCCCGTCACGTCGAAAAAGCCGCAGTGCAGCATATTATCGCGCATGTCGCCCGTATAGGTGCATGCAAGCTCGATGCCTGCAGCCCTCCATGCGGAGATGACGAAGCTTGAGCAGTCATAGTCCGGGCCCCAGCGGTGCTCCTGTGAGTAGCCGTGTGCCGGATTTGCCGCCGTTTCACGCGCCCAGTTCACTGCCGCATCGATTATTTCAATCATGCGCCGCCTCCGAGATCGGCAATCGCCGTGCGCAGCGAATTTATCACGGCCATCACGTCCGCCGGATAGCTCGCGCTTATATACGGCGCAGTATCGCCCGAATACGTCAGCGTGAATGCACCGCCGGATGTGCTAAGCGGCGCTGGCTCGCCGAGTGACGTTTCAGGTGCGGCGAGCAGGTATAACAATTTCACCGGCGTGCCGGCGGCATACTGTGCGGCAAGCCATGCCTTCGCCGAGGCCGCATCCGACCATGAGCCCGTTGATTTTATTCTTAAGCGCCTTACCTCCCCGTCCGTGTATCTGCTGCCCTGGATCACCCAGTCGTCCGCCGTGCTTATGTTATTCACTGCGGAGAGCTGTCCGAAATGCGTACACAGCACCGGATTGCCGAGATTTTGGCTGTTTGCCGCGGCATCCGGCAGATCTATTACTATGCTCGGGCCGGTTGCGCTGAAGATAGCGCTCTCCTCTCCGGTGAGTGTCTGCACGCCTATGCGGCGAACGATTCGGGATTTTCTCTCTCCGTCAAGCTCCGCGCAGTTTTCCGCGGTATCGCAGATATAATAATCATGCGCTGTCCCTGTGCCGCAGTCGCATATTCCCGCGCTCAACAGCCCATCCGCCGCTATTGTTGCCGGTATCACGCTGCCGAGACGCAAGCCGTACAGCTCGCCCGTCATGAAGCTGCCCGCGCCGTCTGATATGCTGCCGTCAACGTGATTTATTTCTGCCGCGGCCTTGGGAGACGGATCTGCGCTCTGCCCGGTCATGCCGTATATTTTGCAGCGGACAGCCCCCGGCGCTGAGGCTTCAATGCTCACGCTGCCCAGGCTGTCGGCCGTATCATACGGATTTGCGCAGGCCGATATATTCTCTCGCGCGCGTGCCTTTTCATTCTCCGACAGCTCCTGCGCCCGCGCATAGCTCACGCCGTCCCGAAGTGCATTTCTTGCCGTGTCTATAAGCTCGCTCAGGGCCGTTACCTCGCTTACGGAGCTGATCTCATCCTCGTCAATCACGGATTCAAAGACGTATATTGCAAAGCCCGGCGAGATTATGAGCTCTCCGTCGCCGCCGTATATTCTTATCTCGCAGCCGAGTCGCCCAGCCGCCGCGGTTGTCTGCACCGTGACCGTATATTCAACAAATCCGCCGTTGAGAGTGCAGCCGTTGAAAATATGCGTTCCGTCCGGCTTCATCGCCGAAAACACCGCATAGCAGCCCTCGCCGGGATCATACGGCCGTCCGCCGCTCATGAGTGCCGCCGAAATCTTTCTCCCGCTCTCTCCCTGCCGCAGTGAAACACAGCATTGTGTCTCATGCTTTTCTATGTCCAGCTCAATATGATATGTGCTCTGTCTCATCTCTCTTCTCTCCGCTCATCTCGTGCTCTGTCCGCCGTAGCGTGAAGAACTGCTGCCGTATGCCTTTTCCCAGGCCTTCTGACTTTTCGGTCCCCACGCGCCGTCGACTGCGATGTTATAACCCATGTTGCGCAGCTCTCTCTGCACAACAGATGCGTCGCGGCCGTCCGGTGCGGTGGAGGGGTAATAGCTGCCCTGTGATGTTCCTGATGCGGATGTGCTGTTCCCCGGCAGTCCCGCAGTCATGGAGTAGTAGCGCTCTGCTGTGATAAGCCCCATATTATACGCCGCCTCCGGATTGCTTGCGATCCAGTAGCTGCGCAGCCGCTCTGCCGTATCCTTGCCGTATAATTCCTCGTAGGCGCTGAAATCGCCGTATTTTGCGCGTGTCTCCGCCTCGCTTCTCCGCTGCTGATAGCTCTGCCGCTCCTCCTCGCGCGCGTCCTTTTCACGCTGATACTCCTGCTCCTCGGCGTAGTTATATTCATCAAGCGCGTTTTCATACTCCTCGTATTCGTTTGCGCGCAGGTCGCTGAGCATATCGTAGCGCGTTTCGAGCGTCTCTCCCTCGTCCTGATAGCGCTGGTACGCAAGGCCGTAGAGCTCCGGCACGATGTCAAAGAGCTTTTGCAGCTGCTCGTCATAGCTCTGCTGCCCCACGCTCTCGGCATAGCTCGAGCCGTAGCCGCCGGTGAGTGCCGCCGCCTGACCCATGCTGTCCTGCATGGCGCGCCTGCCCTGCTGTATATAGCTGTTCTTATACTGTTGATATAACCCGTCGGATGCCGGATTATAGCTGAATTTTTCTCTGCCGCTGAGCTTTGAATAGACCTCGTTGAGCTCATCGTCATAGCTTGCGCCGTACACCGGCCTCTCTGTGCTCTCGTACTGCCGGTTTTTCCGGCTTGTGTTTTTCTTTTCCGTATTCGTCAATATTTCACCCTCCGTCTTTTATTATTAAATTTCCCGTTGCCGTCACCCTGTGCCATTTGCCGTCGGCATATAAATATGCCGACGCTCTGCAGAGCTTTTTCCCTGTGAATATATACGGCACTGCCGCATATGGCTCAAAGCTCACCGAGAGCGCGATTTTCGCCGTGAGCGAATAATATATCTCGCCTATAACCGCATAGAGATGATATTCTCTGCCTGCCTCGACGCTGTATGTAAACGAGAAGTCACTCCCCTCGCTCACGGCAAGCACTTCGCCCGTCGGCACGCCGCTTGCATTATCAATGCCGGAACTGCTGCAAAGATACACGTGAAGCTCCGGTGTGCCGTCTGATGTTCCCGCAGTCCCTGCAAATGTCGCTCTGCCGTTATACTTAAAGCTGAAGCCCTGCTCGCGTATGACATTGCGCGTGTAGCTCTCAACATAGTCAAGCGGTTTGAGCACATCATACGCGGCATCTATCGGCGTATATGTGTACCCGCTCAGCCCTGCCGGCGGCACTATATGCAGACGTGTGCTGCATGCGGTCGGACTGCCGGCGGAATAAAATCTGTTCTTCGTGAAGAGATAGTACTTTTTCCCCGCCTGCACCGTATATCTGAAGTCGAAATCCGGCGGATCGCCCGTCTCGGTGTTGCCGCTGCGGTGAGCTAAATACTCCTCCGCATTGCCTGTGGTCTGATCCAGATTTTCCGCCTCGCACAGAAAGCACTCGAGATACTGGTACTCGTTAATCGTGCTCCCCTCGGTATAAAACCGCGCACGCCCGCGATGCGCAAAGCTCAGGCATATCACGCTGTACTTTGCCGCTCCAAGCGCGATGCTTCGCGTTATTTCCCCGTCGAGCAAATTATATTCCGCGCTGTCGCCGATGCCCCATATAAGCTCCGGCGGCTCTATGCTTATGCTCACGCTGCCGGCCGTTATGCCGCCGTTGTACACGGAAAAAAGATAATATATTTTCCCGCGCTCTGCGGCAAATGACACACTCTCGCCGTTTGCCGTGATATCAAGCAATATGCCGACAGGCCGTCCGCTGCCGCTGTCAATCTCCGGCGAGTCGGAAATATACAGATGCGAAAGGCTTGAATTTTCAACGGCACTTGCCGTGATATTCACGCTCGCCGTATATGCAAAGCTTATCTGCATCCGCCCCGTCTCGGCTCTGTCCGTATACATGCCTGTTGAATAATCCTGCTGTGTTAGGTTAAGCGTCGCGCCGTAATCTCTGATCACATAGCTGTCAACGCCTATAGTTTCCCCGCCGCCGGTGTTTCCGGTCATGCCGCCGAATATTGCGGGCGTACGCGTGCCGGTCTTTAATGCGGCGTTCCAGTTACCGGTGGCGCAGTGATATATCTGGTTGCTGCCGTATGCCGCGCTTTTGACCGACGATGTAAACCAGAAATAAAGCGTCTGCGGCGTTCCTGACGGTGCAGAGAATGAAAACGTGAGATAGCTCCCGACATGACTTGCCGAAAATTCGATTGGTCCTGCCGTGCCGATATAGCCCGATGGCGGCGAGGCAATCGCCGCACTGCCGCCGAAGGTCGGATCAAAGTCATAGAGATAGCAGCAGGCACTTGAGGGATTGTCGGACGAGAGCGGATTTACGAAATTTGTCGCAATACTGAGCGCGGAGAGCGCTGTATCCTCTGCATCGTAGTTTACCTGCACCCTGTACACGACGCATTTGCCGCTCTCCGCAACATAGTCGATGCCTGACAGAGCACTCCATCCGCCCCAGCCGCCGTCGTTTCTTGCGCATTTATAGATATTACCGAAATAACCCATTGATCACTTATCCCCGCCATTTTTAAACTTCTATTCTTCCAACAAGAAGAACAGCTGCCCCTCCGATGCCGCTCCATCCGGCAGCTCGTTTCCGTATGAATTCACGGAGAGCACTATCGCACCGGCGTACAGCCTCCACGAGTCCGGCAGCTGCAGCGCGTTCTCCGCCGTCGGTGACATTCCGAAGCCAACCGCACTGCCGTTTTGATTAAATTTCATCGCCCACTGCCTGTGGTAAAGCTGCAGCGTATATTCACCCCTGCCGCCCGCGAGATCCGAGACCGTCAGGCGCAGGGTATAGCTGTCGCCCGTCAACGCTCCGCCCAAAAGCGTGGGAGCTGTCCATTGGTGCGACCACGCGCCGCTCTCAAAACCGGCAAGCTCAATCTCCTCGCCCCAGTCGCCTCCTGTTGGCTTTATGCACGCGCTCACTGCTGCACTGTTCTTCCCGTTGAGCTTCGTGAATGCAAGATTTGCCTTTATCCTGCAATATAACCCTCTCTCGTTAAAGCTGCCGTCCGCATCACAGCGCACGGCGGAGAGAGATGTCAGCGAAGGTGCGACGTAGGGCAGCAGGCTTATATATAGCTCAACGCTGTCCTCCCGCCCTCGCGTGTCGGTGACCGTGCATGTTATTTTGCCGTCCGCGTTTAAAATTCCTGTATCGATGACGCTCTCGCTGCTGTCTATTCTCTCTCCACGAAGTTCTATACGATAGCCGCTTATCTCCGCCCCGGCGCAGGCTGAGAGGTCCGTGCCGCTCTCATCAAAGCTGATTCTCGCCCGACTTATTCCTGTAATATAATCGCTGAACACTGCCGCCGTGCCGGTGTTTAACGCCTGTGCCGACACGGCGCTCTCCGCCAGCTGCGGGCGCATTCCCTCATCTGCCGTCAGTATAAATCTCCCGCTCTGTGCCGCGCCGCTTGCATTCGTGCAGTCAGCATCCGTGTAGCTCTGCACCAGGACGTCTATCCCCATGCTGACAGCCGCGGTCTCTTTTTCAAACCAGCTGCGCGGGCACACATAGCTCAATGCCGCAGCAAAGGCATCGGACCGGCCGAGCAGCTCACCTTTATACATAAAGCTCGCCCTGTGCCAGCAGTCCCCTGCGCGGTTCATCACGATTGACACCTCGCCCAGAGTCGCCGTCTGCGATGAGATCGCGCTTATTGTCGAGCATAGCTCCGTATAGCTGCCGGTCATGTATATCGCCGGCGCCGTGCAGTTCCAGCCGCTGTAATATTCCGTGCCGCCCGTCGCCGAATATATGAAAATATAATATCTCGTATTCGCTTTGAGATTTAAGCCCTCTGCCGTGAGCGTGCAGCAGTAGCCGGAAGAATCAGAATAGCTCATATATCCGAGAGATGAGTCCGGCGTTATATTTCTCGCGTTTGCGTATGCAAGTGCACTGTCCGATATCTTAAAGCCGAAGCCCTGTGTTCCGGCATTGCTGCCGTAATATATGCCGGAGAGTGCAATGCTCACGCCTGAAGCTCCGCTCGCGCCGGTGACGAAATCATAGCGCACAACGTAATTATTGTTCCCGGTATATCCGCCCCAGCCTGCGTTTGTACCGATGTTCACGCCGTTTTGGAAAAAGCACACACTCATGACTTAACCCCCGATATATTTAATGCCCAGACCGTTTGCGTCCGCGATCTGCCAGCTCCCGCCCAGACGGAGCGTGTCCTCGATTGCGACGTTTGCCGTATGCAGCATGCCGTCGACAGAGTCAAACCAGCCGCGTTTATATCCGTCAATCCAGAACTGCCAGCCGGTGGACGTATATAACCCGAAGGTCTGCCCCTCGGAGAGCCTGTAATAGCTCAGCCCGTCCGTGCCGCGGCTGATCTCGCCCGTGAAGCGGAGCTTCTGCGATATTGCGATTCCCGTGACCGTATCCCCGCTCTCCGGGTCAATGACGAAGCCGCGGCGTATCTCCCCGTCTATGTCCGTCATGTACGACTGCAGCAGCTTTATATCATCCTGATTTGACTCTATTTTCTGCGTATAGCCGTAGCTCTCTATTATTCCGCGCGCGGTGCTCGCAATTTGGCTCTCCACGCTCTCCGTATAGCTGCCGAAGTCCGAGCGGGTCATGAGCTTTTCTGTTGTAACTGCAAGCTGAGTATCCGTGTAGCTCTGTGCGCTCTCCGCGCCTGAGGCTATGTCCCCGCTCAGTCTGTCCGCAGTTTTCACTATAAGCTGCCGCAGCTGCTTTGCGTTCTTTCTTATCTCCTCTGCATTGTCTGATGATGCGGATGCGGATACGGATAGCGACTGCGTGTTTTTATTCTCCGCGGCGTAAGTCACACCCGGCGCGTTCTCGGCGGAATTTAACTGATACGCCATGCGCACAAGATAATTGCGCAGTGCCGTAAGCTTCTGCTCCTCGCTGCCCTTTAATATCGGCGGCAGCTCATACATCACGCTCATCCCTCCGTCACCTCCCGCGTCAGGCTCATAAGCTTTATCTCGCCGCGCCCTTTGATGCGTATGCGCACATGGTCACAGCGGCGCAGGCGCAGCGGGAACTCCGCCGTTCCCGCGTTTAATATTCTCATGCGCCCCGCATACTCCCACACACCCGACGAGTCGTACTCCGTAAAGAGCTCCGCTTCCGCCTCCTGCTCCATCCACGCGCGCAGTAAAATCCGCCCGAGATATTTCTTCCCTGCGTACCCGCAGCCGAGCATGCCTGTCTCCGCCGACCACTCAATGCACCGTTCAATCTCGCCGCAGCTGCCGCGCAGAGCCCAGATAATATTTCCGGACAGGCAGAAAAGCTCACCGTCAACACAGGCAAAGCCGTCGGCGCGCAGTGCGTCCTCCCGCATCCAGATGCCCTTTGAGATATCCAGCACGAAGAGATTGCTCTTATTATCCGCGTCAAGCATGGATATGTAATATCTCTGCCCCAGCGCCCCGGCAGCCGCGTTAAAATACTCCGTGTCTCCCAGAGCGGCGGACACGCTCTCCGGAAAACCGCCCTGATATGCGCAGACATCCCCGCGCGACTTGTAATAGAGCGTCTCATTGACGACCGCGAGGCTCTTCTCACTCCCGTGCTGCACTCCGCGGCAGATTGTCTCGCTGACCTGGTGCGCGCCGACGGATGAGATGCCTATCCTGTGTATGCAGTTCTCCTTGAAGAATATCGGGCTGCCCAGATAGCTCACCGCACCCGTCCACACTCCGTCAGAGCCGACAGATGCGCGCCATGAGTCCGTCGAAAGTCCCTGATAGCGGCTCCAATTCTTGAAATCGCCCAGTGCGCAGCAATAGAGCTCATTTATATTTCCCTCGCCGTCATTGCCGTAGCGGCAGCCCCAGAGTCTGTTCGCGCACTGGCACACGAAATCCATATCCGGCACTATGCGCACGATAATCACATTCTCCTCAGTGCGCGTCATGCCCGTACAGGGCTCGCCTGCAAGCACGATGTAATCGCTCTCGTCGTTTTTATCTCCGCCCATCGCATATATGAGCTTTTGACCGTTGAGTGTCGACACTGACAGTCCGGAGATCTCCACGCCGTCGAGCGCGGAGAATTTATCCGGCAGCTGTCCCATGCTTGTGAATGTCAGCTTTGTGTATACGCTCTCAATCTGCGTCCAAAGCCCCGTCGCGGCGCTGTATCTGCTCAATGTGCCCTCCGCGCTGTCTATCCGGTACTCACCGTCAGCGGGATTTGCCGGGGTGCCAGTGCTCTCATATGCCGCCGGATACTCCTCGCCGTTGACATTGCACATGCTGTAGGTCACGCGGCCTGAATAGCTCCAGTGTGCTTCCATGCTGCCGAAGTCACCGGCGTCGACTGTGTTGTAATAGAGCTTGTCCGGAAACACGCATATATACGCGCCCATGCTGACAAGCTGCTTTTCGCCCGCACTCATCCCGGCAAGCGGCGTCGGGCTGCCGTTGTACCACAGTGTGCCGTCATCCACCCAGCACAGCGCATCTCTCCCCGCGAATCCCTGCGGATTTGAAAGCTGCAGATATTTTCCACGCCGCTTGCGCACCGTCAGCATCGGGCACAGCTCGCTGCTCATATTCTCCGTATCATAAAACGCACCCTCGGAGGTTTTTAATCTGTGCTCATAGCCCGTGAATATATTCACCGTGCTGCTCTTCACACTCTTCTTTTTCAGCTTCGGGTACTGCATTGGCAGCCCTCCCTTCTCCCAAGTTTTAATTTAATATATCGCTCAGTAATATTTTTTCCTCACGCCGATGGGCATGTGCGTGCGGTTGTAATAATTCTCATAAGCGCCGTATGATGCCGAATACATGGCATTTGAATTGTTAAAGCGCTCATATTCGCCGTTTGCGTAATCTATCTGCGCCTCGAGATAGTGCAGATACGCCTCATCGTACGGTGCGGGGATAAGAAGCTGCATCTCCCGCGCCGTGCTCTCCGTGTACGGCAGGAAGCTCACCCACTCCCCGCCCTCATGGGTGTTGATAAGCTCCAGCGTGACTATACCGTCAAGTGCCGAGAGCCAGGCGAGCTTCTGCGCATAGCTCAGTCCGTTGGGTTTGAGCGCATCCGTACGCGCTATTGCCTCTGCCGGAGTCATGGCTTAATTTTTCGTGCGGGCGGCGTCCTCAAAATCCATGATGATCTCCAGCATCATCTCACGGTTTTCGAGCACCTCCGCCACACATTCCGGAACCTCAACCTCGACGCCGCGCTTGATAAGCCATGTGCGCTCATTCACGCCCACGAACACATCCTCCTGCTCGCGTCTCTCCTTCGGAAGTCTTATCTTTACGAGCCTCTCGCCCGCTGCGCTTATATTTTTTCTGGCTGCCATATATTTTCCCTCCTGATAATATTAATTTGCCTTCGCACTTGCGGAGAAGCGCGGCGAGACGGACTCTATGCGCACAAGGTAGTTCTCAATCAGCATCTCTGCGGTCTTTATCGCCTTCCAGCCCACGCTGGAGCGCTGATCGAGAGGATCCGCCGCGCCTGATGAGCCGCGCTGCTTGACGATTATCTCCAATCCTCCGCCGCTGACCTCCGTCACACCGTAAGCGCCGTCGCCGAGAATAAGTGTGCCGAACACGGCAAGGCCATCAGCGCCGCCCTCACCGGGGTATATCACCGTGTTGTCCGCGATGCTGCCGAAGTCCTTATTCTCTATGCTTATGGTATCAGCCGTATTGCCGGTTACCCTTGCGCGCACGCCGTTTATGAGAATATAGCGCCCCGTGAGTGCGCCATCTGCAACGGTGCCGCCGTCAAATTTAATGCTGCCGATGCTGCCGGAGTAGCCTGCAGAGTTATTCACGGCAAGCGTGCGGCTGTCCTCCGCCAGATCCTCGCCCGCGTAAATTTTTGCCTCAGTCGTCTGCACAAAGCGCACGCCGGCGATCTCGCCTATCTCACCTTCGTAGAGATTATCAGGCTGGGCATACTTGTGCGCGTCTATCCACTCGCTGTCGCGCATCAGATCATAGGCGATATACGGGTGAATTATGCCTACGTATTTTCCGTTGATTGTC
This sequence comes from bacterium, assembly GCA_963590455.1. GTDB lineage: Bacteria > Bacillota > Clostridia > Oscillospirales > Oscillospiraceae > Limivicinus. The sequence goes on from CAVAPH010000004.1 coordinate 13,061, forward strand.
GGCGCATTCTGGGCACGGAGCTTTGCAACCGCGCGCTGAATGAGCTCCACTGTGATTTTGCAGTCACTGTCCAGATTCTCGCGCTTTTTAATCTCCGTGCTGCCGCCCTCGCCGAGCTTCTCGGCATAGATCACGTTTGTACCGGACTGCATCACGTTTCTCACGACAGTGTCGAGCGTTGCGCCCGCCTGACGGCCCAGAAGCTTTGCCGACTCCAGGATGGTATTGTCTATCGCGGTCAGCTCGAGCATGTCGGACTGGGTGATATAGTCGCCGTACTGATTTACAGTGGCGCTCACCGTGCTGACAGAGAGCTGCTTTCCGTCCGGCGTGACACCCTCGGTCAGCGGAGTTGTCGCCTTTGCCAGCGGTGCAAACTTTCTGAACTCTATGACCTTGCCGCCGTTTGCGGGAATCGGGCGCTTCTGTCCGAACTGGTCATGCACAAGATTTGCCTGCGCCTCGTCTATAAGCGTCATATCATAAAACGTTTTCATCTCCGCAGACAGTGCACTGCTCGCCGTGGTCTGCAGTCCCTCTTTGCCGTTTAAGCTTTCATTGCTCATAATTTTCTCTCTCCCTTTTAGTAATTAATAAATTTTTATTCACAGGATTATCTTTTCCCCGCGCTGTACGCGTCTGATAATCTCGCGGCGGGCCTCGCGGGACATGCTCGCCGCATCGTTTTTCACCACTGCGCTGCTCTGTGCGCTCAATCCTCCCTCTCTCGGTCTGTCCGCACCGGCGAGTATTTTTCTTGTCAGCCTGCGCTCCATCTCCTCGGCCTCCTGACGCATAAGCTCATCGTGATTTGCGATCTCGTACGCATCCTTTACCGATGCACCGTTTATCAGCAGCTCTCGAAAGCGCGGGTTTTGCAGCTCCTGCGCAAGATTCGTGCCGGGGCGGATACTGCACAGCTCTCTGCCCTGCTCTATCCACTCTCCGCAAAGGCGGGAGGCGCGTTCTTTTCTTCTGCTCTCCCCGGCCTCCGCTCTCGCCCCGGACCTGTCTGATTCAATGGCGCTCCTGAGCGCCTGCGCGTCCCCGTGCTCCACACCGTAGCGCTTTTCCAAAAGCGCCAGCGCCGGGGCAAGGGCCTTGTATTTTCTTGTTGTCTCCTCGCTGCCCTTCAGCCGCTGCTTTACGATGCTCTGCACTCTCGCGTTGTACTCGTCCCTGAATTCACCCTCTATGAGCGCGTTGAAGCGTTCTGCGCGGGTGGCTGGTTCATTTTGCTCCCCGGCGGCGGGAGCATTTTTTTCGCCCGAAGTCTGCGGCACGGCGTCTGCCGCTGTTTCGCCCGTTTTCTCCTCAACACCCGTCACGGCGGCGCCGAGCCCGATACTCTCTTTTACGTTCTCATTCATAATCTGTCTATCTCCTCTCTGCCGCCGCTGCGGTCATTGATTTCTGTGTTATTTTCACGATATTCTCTCCGCTGTCTGCTGCCTTGCCCTCTGTGTTATGCTGCTCTCTCCGGCATTTTTCAACGGCGGCTGCGTGCTTTTTGATTTGTCGCCCGATTCTCTATTCTCTCTATTCTCGGCATAGCCCGTCAGATTTGCGAGTGCCGAATTGAAAGATTCACATTCTCTTGCAAGTGCGGCATTCTTGGCGATGCGCTCCGTTATGAAATCTTTTCGGTCAAAATCCATCATCTCAAGACAGGCGAGTGCAGCGTCCGCCCTGTCCGGATCGAAAAAGCCGGCAGAATAAAACTGCAGCGCAAGCTCGTTTCGGCTCAGCCTTGAATACGGCGATGCCTTCACCGGCGTGACCTCCACATCGAACACCGGCAGTCTGCAGCCCATGTCCACGCCGCGAAGCTCCCCCTGACTCTGCGGCCGCAGTCCCGCGTTCGAGCAGGCAACAAAGCTCATTCCGCCCTCGGGGCCCATGATGCGAAAGCACCTCGGCACATCGTAGAACTGACGTATCAGCTCTATCACCATCAGCACCAGCTTTTTATACGCCCTGTAGGCAGATTTTCCGGCATCGCGGGAGAGCTTGCTGCCCGCCTCCTGCATCGCCGCAATGGCGGAGGCCGCAGTTGCGCCGCCTGTTGTCCCGCCGGATGACACATCGCGGTTGCCGGTTGTCTCCTTGAGCTCGTCTATCTTGTTGTTGAGCACCGTCACGTATATGCTGTCCAGTCCGCTTGAGCGCACCGGCATTATGCTGTCCTGACCCAGCGCCCCGTCTACGTGCACGAAGTCCTTTGTCAGATCTCCGTACTCCGCCTCGTTCACGCTGCCGTCGTTGCGGATAAAATGGCGCGGGCGGCAGTTAAAGAGCATATTCTGCATTATCGCCTGATCGCCCCTGTCTATATACTCCTGCGTTTTCTTGCCCACATCGATATATCCGAAGCCGCAGGGCGTACCCTTGCTGCGAAACATCGGATCGAACACGAAGGGATAGAGCCCGTGCTCGTACCAGCCTGTCTCGCTCATCGCCGCGCGCAGTATTCTTCCGCCCGCGTCCGTGACCGGCTGCGTCTCGTTCTCCGTGGCAAAAAGCGGCTCCTCTGTCCCGGCGACGAATTTGCAGTAGTGCAGCACGGTTCTTCTCCCCTGCCGCTTTTTGTAATACCAGTCGACAATCACGCTCTTCCCGCTCGTGTCGATACTGTCGTCGTAGATATATTTCGCCGTCTCCGTCACGACACCCGGCAGCTTTCCGCGCATCTGCGGGTACTCCTCCTCGATGAGATCGTTGTCGCGCAGGCTCACGTAGAACAAATTTCTGCTCTGCTGTATGTCGGTCACACCGCTCTCCCAGTAGAGATTGATAACATCCGCCTGCACAATGTCTATCTCGCCCAGGCCGTTGAGCTTTCCCGCATCCCAGAACACTCCGTACACACCAGTGCCGGATATGAGCTTGTCATCCGTCACGCCTGAATAAACGCTCTCAAAATCGCACTCGTCCAGCACCACCGGCACCACAGCGCTGAGCATCTCCGCCTCCGCGATGTCGCTGTGCTCGCGCGGCAGTATACTGGCCGACGGAAATATGTCCATCGCGTCCGCGTGCTTGTTGGCAATGGCGTTAAAGAGCCATGCACTGACCGGTTCAATCTGCTCCTCCCTGTCTTTTTTGCGCATGCACTCCCACTGCCGCAGCTTGTACCACTGCTGGTTGTCCGCAATTCGGCGTTCAAGATTTGCCTTCCCCGCCCTGTATCTCAACAGCGTGGCATAAGCCTGGCGTATCTCCTCCGCGCCTACAGCGGGCCTTATTTCCTCACTCATCTCATTCATCTATAATCTCCATTCTCTTTATTGCTCTTCTCCTTCCCAGGCTCTCCGTGTCTATATCCAGCAGCAGCTTCAGCCCGTCCGCGCTCTGCCCGCCCGTGCTCTTCATTCTCGGCTTTATCGGGCGCGACATGAGAAAATACCGCGTCTCGTCCGCGATGTGATCCTCACCGTCGCTGTCCAGATCCTCGACACGCTGCTCGTCGTACTGCAAAAGCGGCAGCGTGCGGATAAACGCGCGGCAGTTTTTAAACACGTACATCATCGGATATCCGTTCTCATCAAAGGCCAGCCTGTAATGCAGCTGCATCCAGCCCGGTATTCTCGCATGGTCGCCCGGCGTGAAATATATTCCGTGCCGCGCGGCGCATTCGGCTATGCTCTCCCCGGTTGAGCCGTCCCAGATTGCCGGGTCCGCAACGCCCGAAATGCGCTTTCCCTTCAGCCAGCTGTGCTCCCGCTCCGTCCTTGCGATCTCCGAAAACACTCTGTCCGGCGTCCACCGCACACCCTCGTTCGGCGTCTCCGTGCAGCCGTAGAGCTCCAATATGCGATACGCCGTGCCGTCGTAATCCACCGCCCACCACCCGCAGGAAAACGGTCTGTGATATCCCCAGTCGAACGAGCGGTATATTTTCCAATCCTCCGGCGGGTCAAAGGGCGAGATCACGTGCGTAAAGCGCCTGTCCTCGTAGTGCTCTCCGGCATCTCGAAACTCCTCGAAAAACTGCCCCGCCTGCACATCCCACGAGCCCTCCAGCCACGCATCTCTCAGCTTCGGAGGCAGCGCCTCAAGCTGCTTTATATAATCCGGCTGCGCCCGCATCAGTGCCTTGTTGTCTCTGACGCCCGCCTGTATGAAGCTGTACTCCTCCCCGTTTTCGCCCGGCTTGAAGCTTCTGTCTATGAACAACCGCCTGACCCACTGGTGGCCGATGCCCCCGGGATTGCAGGTAATATAGCAGCGCTTCGGCATTCCGTCCTCCGCTCCTCGTATGCAGGCGGTGAGTATTCGAAACTGCTCCTCCGTGAAATGCGTGGCCTCGTCGATGTACATCACGTCGCACTCCGTGCCCTGGAAATTCGGCAGATCCCCGTCATTTGCGCAGTATCTGAAAATAATGCGGCTGGAATTTTTCAGCGTTATCTCCTTGCGCGTGTCGTTGTAGCCGTACATCTCCTTCGGCAGCAGCTGCATGAACGGCTTTATGTGGTTTGCATATAATTCCGGATAGCTGCGGCGGATTATCATCTGCGTGATGCCCGGATGTCTTGCCGCCATCAGCAGTGCGTTTACCCTCACCGCCCAGCTTTTCCCGCCCCCGCGCGCGCCGCCGTATGCCACGTACTTGTGCTTATCGCTTAAAAATCTGCGCTGCTTCTCGTTCGGGCAGGGTATCACCAGCTCAGTCATCTCTCGCCTCCCTTTCTGTCGCTGTCGGCATCATCCGTGCCTATGTCGTTTTCTATGCGTATGCAAAACCCGCCGCTCTCCTCCGCCCCCGGCATCGCCTCTATCAGATCCCGCAGATCCTTCAGCGCCCCCGTCACGGCCTTGAGATTTTTCACGTCCGGCCGCTCCCGCATCTCGCATATCGCCCCCTCGATAAGCGCCGCCGCATCGTCCGTCATCTGAGTAAAGCGCGCATATCTCTCCTCCTGCTCCCGCCGTCTTTTTCTCTCTCCTCTCACTCTCCGTACTTCTTCCACAGCATCTTCGCTATAATGCAGCTCTCCCATTTGCCGCAGCAGTAATTTGACTTATACACCAGCGCATTGCCGGGAAAGGCGTTATGTATGCTGCTCTCCTCCGTCACGCCCTCGCAGTAGACCACATTGCGCGTCTCCCCTTTGTAAAACGGACACTGCGCATCGCTGCTCACCATGTGTTTTCCCATTCTCAAAATCCTCCGTTCATATCTAATTGTCACGTTTCGTGACATATTAAACTAAAAAATTTTCGCAGCCGGTTATATTCCCTCGCCGCCGTTTTATTCGCCTCTTGCTGTCACGTCCTGTGACAATTGAGAGTGTATCATTAGTTGGCGTCAAAGTCAATCCCCCGGTAGTGAGAAAATTTTACCCCGATTTTACACAGCAAAGCGCGAAGTAATTTGCTCTTTACAAGTGTCACGGTTTGTGATAAAGTGAGTGTGAATGAGAATATACTGAGTTCTCCGCATTTTAACTTCCCTCTGTGCTTGAGGGAAGGCAGTGCGGCGGAGCCGTGACGGATAAAGTTTTTTCCCCACATACAGCAGAAGAAAGGTGAGCAAATTGTCACATTTCAGCGACACGTTGATACATCTGCGCAGGAGCGCCGGAATTTCGCAGCAGCAGCTGGCGGAGGCTACGGGGCTGTCGCGCAGTGCCGTCGGTATGTATGAGACCGGGCGGCGCGAACCGGATATTGACACTCTCCGCGTGTTCTCGGAGTATTTCGGCGTGGATATGAACACGCTCACCTCTCCGCAGACTGCCGAGGATGCGGAGCTGACGGAGCTGCTGGAAACTCTGCGCAGCCGCGACGATATGCGTATGCTCTTCAAGCTTGCGCGCAATGCCACACCGGACGATGTGCGCAAGGCAGTGAAGATAATAGAGGCGCTGCACAATGACTGATTATTACGTCCGCCTCGTTGAGCTGCCTATCCGCGTTGAGGGCGTGACCGTGCCCAATTCCGACGGCAGCTTCAGCGTGTATATAAACTCGCTCCTCTCATCCCAACGCCGTGATGCGGCACTGCAGCACGAGCTTGAGCATATTCAGAAGGAGCACTTCTATCTTGAGATGCCGGTGGCGTGCATGGAGCAGCAGGCAAACGGCAAGCTTCTCAACATCGTGCTCCATCCGCCGGCGGGCAAGATCGCCTGCTTTCCCTCGGAGGATGCCCTCGCCGCCTACGTAACACGTCTCGCCCGCCAATGCGGAAGAGATCTGTAACAGGGCAGCACACGGCGTAAACTAAATCTTAAATTCTTGATATTCACGAAGGCCGACCACTATGATTTACAATGACATTTCTTCGCTTGTCCAATACGGTATTGACTGCGCACTTATTGACGAGAATGACCGCGTTTGGGCGCGCAACAGTCTGCTGGATATACTCGGGCTTGATACATTCAAGCCGGAAGGACCGACTGTGCCGGGTGAGGCGCTTGAGGACATTCTCTCGCGAATACTCGATGACGCCGTGCGCCGCGGTCTTATATCCGACGATACGCTCAGCCGCGACCTGCTGGACACAAAGCTCATGGGTGTGCTCACGCCGCGCCCGTCCGAGGTAATCTCGCATTTCAACTCGCTGTATCAGGACTCTCCGAAGTCAGCGACCGACTGGTATTATAAATTCAGCGGCGACACTGACTATATCCGCCGCTACCGTGTTGCCCGCGATCTGCACTGGACGGCAGAGACGCAGTACGGTGCCATGGAGATATCCGTCAACCTGTCCAAGCCCGAAAAGGACCCGAAGGCCATCGCCGCGGCACTGAAGAGCACACAGAGCGGTTATCCCAAATGTCAGCTCTGCCGTGAGGCGGAGGGCTACGCCGGCCGTGCCGATTATCCCGCGCGTGAAAATCACCGGCTCATACCGATTACACTCGGCGGAGAGCGCTGGTATCTCCAGTACTCCCCCTATGTTTATTACAATGAGCACTGCATTGCCCTGTGCGAGGAACACCGGCCCATGAAGATTGACGAGGCGGCATTCTCGCGTCTGCTTGATTTTATTGAGCTCTTCCCGCACTATTTCATCGGCAGCAACGCCGATCTTCCGATAGTCGGCGGCTCCATACTCACGCATGATCACTTTCAGGGTGGGCGATTCAGCTTCCCGATGGAGCGTGCACCCATTGAAACGCCGTTCGCCGTCCCGGGTTTTGAAAGCGTGGACTGCGGCATTGTCGCCTGGCCGATGTCGGTAATCCGCCTTACATCGTCAGACCGGGCGCAGCTTCTTGCGCTCGCCGGGCGTATTCTCTCCCGCTGGCGCGGCTATTCCGATCCAGAGGCCTTTATATTTGCCGAGACGGACGGAGAGAAGCACAGCACGATTACACCTATCGCGCGCATGTCCGGCGGCAAATATCAGCTTGACCTCGTTTTGCGCAACAACATCACCACCGAGGAATTCCCTCTCGGCGTCTTCCACCCGCATCAAAAGCTCCACCACATCAAGAAAGAAAACATAGGGCTTATCGAGGTTATGGGCCTTGCAATTCTCCCGCGGCGCTTAAAATCCGAGCTTGCCGCGCTTGAACGCTGTATTCTCGACGGGCACGCCCCTAAGGACGACCCGCTCACTGCAAAGCATGCCGACTGGGCGCAGGAGCTCTGCGCACGCCATGAATTCACCCCGGAAAATGCCGCCGAAATACTCCGCTGCGAGGTCGGGCAGGTATTTACCGAGGTTTTGGAGGATGCCGGAGTATTCAAACGCGACGCATCCGGCCGCGCCGCCTTCCGCAAATTCATCGAATCCATATAATAAAAACGCAGCTGCGAAAAGGAGAAACTTACTATGAACGAAAAGCTGAACGTATGCCTCATCAACGACTCGTTTCCCCCTGAGATAGACGGTGTTGCGAACGCCGTGACGAACTACGCCCGCTATATCAATGCCGAGCACGGCACTGCAACTGTCGTTACGCCCTCCAATCCGCAGGCGGATGACTCTGCTTTCCCTTTCCCCGTTCTGCGCTATCCCAGCGTGGATATGACAAAGTACGTCGGCTACCGCGCAGGCATTCCCTTCTCCCCGGAGGTTCTCGGCAAGATAGAGAAGAGCGGCTTTGACATCATCCACACGCACTGCCCCATAACCTCCACAATGCTCGCCCGCGTCGTCAGGGAGCAGGCGGATCTGCCCATCGTGTTTACGTATCACACCAAGTTTGACATAGACATCGCCAACGCTCTGCGCAGCAAGCTTCTGCAGGAGGAGGCAGCGAAGATACTCGTCGAGAATATCTCCGCCTGCGATGAGGTCTGGACTGTCAGCCGCGGTGCAGGCGAAAATCTGCGCTCTCTCGGCTACGAGGGGAATTACATAGTCATGCCCAACGGCGTGGACTTTCCCAAGGGACGTGTTGACGACGCGCTGATTGCTGAGGTCACCGAGGGCGTAGATCTCCCGGATGGCGTGCCGGTATTTCTGTTTGTCGGACGCATGATGTGGTACAAAGGCATTAAGATTATTCTCGATGCGCTGAAAATGCTCTCAGACGAGGGGCAGGACTTCCGCATGGTCTTTGTCGGCGGCGGCAATGACAGGGATGAAATCGTCGACTACGCCGCATCCCTCGAGCTCGGCGGCAAGCTGCACTTCTGCCCGCCCATACACGACCGCGAGCGCATCCGCGCCTGGTACTGCCGCGCAGATCTCTTTCTCTTCCCGTCCACGTTCGACACAAACGGTCTTGTCGTACGCGAGGCGGCGGCCTGTGCTCTCGGCAGCGTGCTCATCAAGGGCAGCTGCGCGGCGGAGGACGTTGAGGACGGCGTCAGCGGCTTCTTAATAGACGAGAACGCCGAGTCCATGGCGGCAAAGCTCAGCGCGCTGTGCAAAAAGCCCGAGCTCATGGCAGCCGTCGGCGACGGTGCGCAGAAGTATCTCTACATGTCATGGGAGACTTCCGTCAGCACGGCATATGAGCGCTATTTTGCCGTTATAGATAATTATAGGCGCGGCCTCTGCCCCAAGCACGAGAAGCTCACCGACGACATGTTCCGTACCATGTCGAAATATCTCGACAGTGCCAACCGCTCCCGTGAGGCTCAACGCCAGCGCATAGACGAGCTGCGCACAAATCTGGACGAAATCCGCTCCGGCATCACCGAGGAGCGCGAGCGCTATCTCTATGAGCTGCGCATGAACCGCCAGCTTATGAAGGACGATTTTGACGACACCCGCGCCCGTCTCCGTGAGAAGCTGGAGGATCTGACTGAACGCATCGACCGCTTCCTGTGATTTTTATTAAAACATGCATACATGCAAAAAGGACGGCATTTCTGCCGTCCTTTTATTTATTATATTATATTATTTTTCAGTCAACGAGGGCCGCGGCGGTCTTGGCTGCTACGCGGGCATTGTTGAGCACCAGCTGGATGTTGCTGTCGAGGCTGTCGCCGCCGGTGAGCTCTACTACCTTTGCGAGCAGGAACGGGGTGGTCTCCTTGCCGTGGACACCCTGCGCCTTGCACTGGGCGAGGGCCTCCTCAATGGCCTTGTCGATGACTTCCTTGTCCATGGAGTACTCCTCGGGGATGGGGTTCGTGACAAGCATGCCGCCCTTGTAGCCGAGGTCGCGCTGTGCCTTGAACATGGCCGCAAGCTCCTCCGGGCTGTCAACGCGATAATCGACCGCAAAGCCGCTCTTGCGGGTATAGAATGCGGGCAGCTCCTCCGTGCCGTAGCCGATTACGGGGACACCGTGCGTCTCGAGATACTCAAGTGTCAATCCGAGGTCGAGTATGGATTTTGCGCCGGCGCACACGACCATAACCGGAGTCTGTGCGAGCTCCTCAAGGTCTGCGGAGATATCCATGGTCTCCGTTGCACCGCGGTGTACGCCGCCGATTCCGCCGGTTGCGAAGATTTTTATACCTGCCATGTGCGCAATGATCATGGTGGTGGTGACGGTTGTCGCGCCGTCTGCTCCGCGGGCGACGAGTGCCGGGAGATCGCGGCGGCTTGCCTTTGCGACAGCGCGGCCGGCCTTGCCGAGATGCTCTATTTCCTCATGGCTCAGTCCAGCCTTGAGACGTCCGCCGATGACGGCGATAGTGGCGGGAGTTGCGCCGTTTTCGCGTATGGTCTGCTCCACGAGAAGCGCAGTTTCAACATTTCTCGGGTAGGGCATGCCGTGAGAAATAATAGTGCTCTCCAGCGCCACAACAGGCCGCCCCTCATCCAGCGCCTTCTGAACCTCCGGCGCGATGTCAAGATATTTGTTCATGTGTAATTTGCTCCTTTTTGAAAAAACGATAATTAAGCCGGCATTGAATATTTATTTATATGCAATCGTCCGGCGTCTTAAATCGGGCAGGCATAGGCCTGCCCGGTTACAGATAATTTCTGATCAGGCGCAATGCTACCTTGAGCCCTGATCGTACGGAATACCCTCCGCCTTAGGTGCTCTCGACTTGCCGGATGTGAGTGCAAGAACCAGCAGGGATATCAGATACGGCATCATATTGTATACAGATCCGGGAATGTTAAGGCTGACGAGGAAGTCAAAGCCAAAGTACACATTTGAAAGTGCACGGAAGAAGCCGAAGAGCAGCGCCGCAAGGCCAATGCGTATTGGCTTCCACTGGCCGAATATCATAACGGCAAGTGCAAGGAAGCCAAAGCCCGCAACACCGTTTTCAAATTTCCATTCGCTCACGCCCGCAAGGATATAGCATATGCCGCCCAGTCCGCCGAGGACGCCGGAGATCAGAACGCCGGCCCAGCGCATTTTATATACATTGATGCCAACGGAGTCCGCCGCCTGGGGATGCTCGCCGCAGGCCATCAGGCGCAGTCCGAAACGCGTCTTGTAGAGCGTTATATATGCCGCAATCAGCGCTGCAAGCGCAATAAGCATAAACCAGTTGAACTCAAAAGTACCGATGTTGACTATGAACGCCTTTTTCTGCTCAATATACTGTATGGTGGCGGACACGTCGTTCGGGTTTGCTGCGGTATTTATTGCCTTTACAAAGACCGTCGCCGCTGCAGTACCCAGAAGGTTGAGCGCCGTGCCGACAATGGTCTGATCTGCCTTAAAGTTAATGCAGGCCACGGCAAGCAGCACAGAGTAGAGCATACCGAAGATTATGGCTGCCAGCAGCGTAAGGAGCACGAGCCCCACATTGCTTATGCCCGCCGGTGCATAGCGCATCATCAGTGCACCGCCCAGCGCACCTATAACCATGACGCCCTCAAGTCCGAGGTTTATAACACCGGAATGCTCTGAAAAGCAGCCGCCCAGTGCGACAAGAATCAGTACAGAGGAGAAGATAAGCGTGTATTGTATAAGCAGCAGCATTATTCTTTGCCTCCCTTCGTATTCTTTGCACCCGGCGCGTCGCCTGTCGCCTTTTGAAGCTGTTTTTCTTCATGCTTTGCAATAGATTTGTTGATCGCATATTTGATGAAGAAAACGAAGCCGCAGAGGTAAATTATAAGGGAAGAAATAAGCTCGGATATCTGTGCGCAATACATTGTCTTGTCGACATATGCGCCGCCGGTAGTGATATGCTGAATGAAATAGGATGAGAAGATCGATCCTATCGGGTTAAGTCCGCCGAGGAAGGCCGCTGCAATTCCGTTAAAGCCCATGCCCGGAACAGAAGACGTTGTGCACTGCCACTGCTCATAGTCGGTAAGATACAGCAGCGCACCGCCCAGTGCCGCAAGTGCACCGGAAATCATCAGCGTAAGTATTATATTGCGTTTCTCTGCCATGCCGCAGTATTTTGCCGCATTTTTGTTGTTGCCGGTGGCTTTCAGCTCATAGCCGAACTTGGTCTTATCAAGTATTATTGCAATTATTATCGCAATTACTATCGAGAGGGGCACTGCAATTGTAACATACGTATTGTTGTTGAAGAACTTCTCAATTCCTACACACGGAAGCAGCGCCTGTGCAGCCTTGTCCTTGATATGAAATGTATATGGGCTCGTTGTCTCTTTCACGTTTGTGAGTATCATATTCGTGGTATACAACGCTATCCAGTTAAGCATAATACCCGATATAACCTCGTTGACGTTGCAGTAGGCCTTGAGCACGCCGACTATTGCGCCGTAGACTGCACCTGCCGCAATGGCAAGCAGCACGCACGGCAGCCAGCTCCAGCCCCAGCCAAGCGCGGCATAGAGGCTTGCGCACACGCCCACAACATACTGTCCGGCAGCACCGATATCAAAAAGGCCGACCTTATACGCGAAAAGCACACTCAGCGAGCACATGAGCAGAGGCGCGGTCTTCACCAGCGTGTTGCCGAAGTTTTTAAGCCGCAGAGACTGCTTGGAGTAGTGCATGAAGTTCTTCATGACCTCCATTATTGCGTCCCATGCTCCTGTCGGATTGATGAACAAAAGCACTATATAGCCGATCAGCAGGCCAAGTATAATGCACATGAGCGACGCGATCAAAGACTGTACAGCATTGCTCTTGAGGATATTTCTGCTGTTTTTCATGCCTTCACCTCATCTCTCTTTGCACCTGCCATGTACAGGCCCAGCTCTTCCTGCGTTGTCTTCTTCGGGTCAAGTTCGCCGACGATCTCACCGTCATGCATAACGAGTATACGGTCGGGAACATCCATTACCTCATCCAGCTCCAGGCTGACGAGAAGCACAGCCTTGCCGGAATCGCGTTGTGCGACAAGCTGTTTGTGGATATACTCTATTGCACCGACATCAAGACCTCTTGTCGGCTGCACAGCAACAAGCAGCTCCGGATTTTTATCAATCTCGCGGGCAACTATCGCCTTCTGCTGGTTGCCGCCTGACATACTGCGCACTATTGTAGACGAGCCCTGACCGGAGCGGACATCATACTGCTCTATAAGCTCATCAGAATATTTACGGATATTTCCCCTTCTCAGGAAACCAATCTTATCGGTAAACTCAGGTTCAAAATAGCGCTGAAGTATCATGTTGTACTCAAGTGAATAATCCAGCACAAGTCCGTGCTTGTGACGGTCCTCCGGGATGTGACTCATTCCCATAAGACTGCGCTTGCGTATCGGTGCCCTTGTAATGTCCTTACCGCAGAGGCTTACCTTGCCCTCACGTATCGGCTCAAGTCCGGTAATACCGTAGACAAGCTCGCTCTGTCCGTTGCCGTCAATGCCGGCAATACAGACTATTTCACCTGCACGCACCTTAAAGCTGACGTGTTTAACCGCGTCTTTTTTATGCACCTTTGACGCCACGGAGACATTCTCGACATCAAGCACAACGTCGCCGAGCTTTTCTTCACCCTTTTTTACATGGAAGTTGACGTTGCGGCCAACCATCATTGCGGAGAGCTTCTCCATCGTCGTATCCTTTGTTTCGACGGTCCCTATGCACTCACCCTTGCGCAATACGGTGCAGCGGTCCGCAACCGCCATTATCTCTGCAAGCTTGTGTGAAATAAAGAGTATGCTCTTGCCCTCCGCGGCGAGATTCTTCATGATTTGCATGAGCTCGTCAATCTCCTGCGGCGTCAGTACCGCAGTCGGCTCGTCAAATATGAGTATTTCATTATCCCGGTAGAGCATCTTGAGGATCTCGGTACGCTGCTGCATGCCGACGGTAATATCCTCAACTATGGCATCCGGGTCAATGTGCAGCCCGTATTTTTCGCTCAGTGCAAGCACCTTTTCACGTGCTTCTTTTTTCTGCAGAAATCCGAATTTGTTCGGCTCAACGCCCATGATAATATTATCAAGCACAGAGAAGCAGTCAACAAGCTTGAAGTGCTGATGCACCATGCCTATTCCGAGCGCATTTGCATCATTCGGGTCTTTTATTTTGACCTCTTTTCCGTCTTTCTTGATAATACCCTCTTCCGCCTGGTACAGTCCGAAAAGCACGCTCATCAACGTGGACTTTCCTGCACCGTTTTCGCCGAGCAGAGCGTGTATCTCACCCTTTTTCAGCTGAAGGGTGATATTATTGTTTGCTATGATTCCGGGAAATTTCTTGGTTATATTGAGCATTTCTATCGCGTACGGTTCCAAGATTTGCCCTCCTTCCGTTTTAATGGCCCGCCGCTTGTAGCCGGGTGCGGGGACGGAAACCATGTTTTGTCTATTATACTATAGAATCTTCAGGAAATCAAATGATATACCGCAATTTATCACCTCTCGGTTTTAAAAAATAAAAGGGGCAGACCCATAAGAGTCTGTCCCTCGAAGATTGTGCTTGTTTAATTACTTGAGGTTGCCCAGATCGTTGACAGTGATGACGGTTGCGAGATCAGCTGCTGCAACGGTGGTATCGTTGGAGACAACGATGTCGCCTGCGAGCATGGAAGCAACGAGTGCGGTGTAATCCTCAACAGTGAACTTGCCATCCTCAAACTGAGTGCTGGCCATGGGGATCTGTACGTAGTTCTCTTCCGGATTCTCGGAAACGAGACCCAGAGTATCAATGACGCCGCCCTTGAACTCGCCTGCAACAACAGCTGCGAGCTCAGTCTTGACGGTAGGTGCAAGACCCTTCATAGCGGAGGTAACAGTCATGCCCTCGCCGTATGCGCCATCGATGATAGCAGCCTGGTCAACATCAACACCGATGACCTTGCCGCCGACCTTTGCTGCAGCCTCAGCAGCAGAGGTGTAGATGCCGCCGCCGCAAGCGAAGACGACCTCAGTGCCGGCACCGTACCAGGTGTCCATAGCAGCAGTGATATCAGCATCACCGTAGAACTGGTTGCCGTATGCATAGTTAACAGTAACGTCAGTCAGACCAAGCTCTGCTGCAGCAGCGTCAACGCCTTGAACAAAGCCGTAGCCATAACGGACAACAGCGGGAACTGCCATGCCGCCGAGGAAGCCGAGGCTCTTGTAGCCGAGCTTAACAGCTGCGTAACCGGCCATGTAGCCGCACAGCTCTTCCTGGTAAACAGCGCAGTAGAGGTTCTCGGGAACGGTGAAGTCATCACCGAGGTCGCCGGCGCCGACATCGAGTGCGATGAAGGTTACGTCGGTGTACTCATTGACGGTGGACTTGATAGCGTTTGCAAATGCATAGCCGGGCATTACGATGACATTGTAGCCCTCGTCGATAGCAGCCTCAATCTGTGCAACGCGGTCCTCATCGGAGTCGGATGCGGGCTTGAAGTAGCTGAACTGCAGGCCGTTCTCTTCGCAGTATTCCTTGCAGGCTTCGTAAGTAGTCTGGTTGAAGGACTGGTCAGTAATATCGCCGTAGTCAGTAATCATAGCGACCATGACATCAGAGCTTGCTTCCTCTGCAGTCTCTTCTGCGGGTGCTACATCATCAGCAGCTGCTGCTTCCTCTGCGGGAGCCTCAGTAGCTTCGGTTGCTGCAGTGGTGGAAGAGCCGCAGGCGCACAGAGCAAAGACCATGCACAGTGCCATGACGAGTGCGAGAATCTTTTTCATGTTTTTTCCTCCAAATATATTTTCATTTTAGTGCAGACATTACGTCCGTACTGCATAATAGTATAGCAGGGTCATCACGCTAAATCAAGGATAATATGTTAATTTTATGCTATATTTACACGCGTTCCGTTCAGGCCTCAGCCATTTTCACTGCCGTGTCAAGCGCGATCTCCATCATCTGACCGAAGGAGGTCTGGCGCTGCTCTGCGGAGAGATAATCCGGGCGGTAGAGGTGGTCAGAAATTGTGCAAAGGCACAGTGCGCGCTTGCCGAAATATGCGGCATTTGCATAGAGCGCGGCGGCTTCCATCTCGACTGCGAGCACGCCCATCTTGCGCCACTTGCCGTTAGCATCTATGTCATCGGGCAGGTAGAAGTTATCCGAGGAGAGAATGTTGCCGACCTTTATATCAACGCCGTTTGCTTTTCCGCACTCAACCGCCGCAGAGAGCAGCTTATAGTCCGCAATGGGAGCAAAGGTGCCCTTGGTCTCAAAGTTGCTGACATAGTTTGAGTTGGTGCATGCGGCCTGTCCCGCCACGATGTCCATCAGCTTCAGCTCATCCTGCAGTGCGCCGGCGGAGCCTATGCGTATGATATTTTCCACCTCGTAGAATTTAAAGAGCTCCCAGCTGTAGATACCGATTGCAGGCATGCCCATGCCGGACGCCATCACGGTCACGGGGACACCCTTCCATGTGCCGGTGTGGCCCTGCACTCCGCGTACGTTATTTACGAGCACGGGATTTGTCAGATAATTTTCCGCAATAAATTTCGCGCGCAGCGGATCACCGGGCATAAGCACGGTCTTTGCGATGTCCTCTTTCTTCGCATTTATATGGGGAGTGGGGATAGACATGTATATTTACCTCCTGTTTTTCACAGGCATTGCCGCGCAATCTCGGCTCTGCCTTATTCTGTAACCTGTATGTTTTTTAATTATACCTGTAAGAAATTAAAAAGTCAAATTGAAACCGTGGCAAGTATGTGTTATTATAGGTGAAATATAAGTCGGTATCACAGACACAGCAGCGGCGGCACCGGCTGGATCATGCGCTGCTGTCCGAAAACAGAACACAGGGAGGCTTGCCATCCATGAGCGACATTATGATAGTCGGCATTGCCGGCGGCACCGGCAGCGGAAAGACAACCATTACCCGCAAGCTGATGCAGCGCTTTCCGGGCGATGTATCAGTCATAAACCACGATAATTACTATAAGGCGCACCACGACATGCCGTATGAGGAGCGCACCAAGCTCAACTACGACCACCCGGACGCTTTTGACACGGATATGCTCATCGACGCTCTCCGCGAGCTGCGCATGGGGCACGCCGTCAAATGCCCCGTCTACGATTACTCGATACATGACCGCACCGACAAGACCATAACCGTACGCCCGGCGAAGGTTATTATTGTAGAGGGCATACTCATTTTCCAGAGCCCCGAGCTGTGCGATCAGATGGATATTAAGATCTACGTTGACACCGATGCCGACGTGCGCATTCTCCGCCGCATCACCCGCGACGTACGCGACCGCGGCCGCAGCCTTGACAGCGTGATCAATCAGTACCTCACCACCGTCAAGCCCATGCACGAGCAGTTTGTCGAGCCGTCCAAACGCCGCGCGGATATAATAATCCCCGAGGGCGGGCATAATCACGTCGCGCTTGAAATGGTGATGGAGCGCGTGCGCGCACATATCGAGCATTAAAATAATTAAAAAAAGGCAGATTTAAATATATGGCTAAGCTTTATTTTAAGTACGGCGCGATGGGCTCCTCCAAGTCCGCACAGGCGCTGATAACTAAATTCAACTATGAGGAGCTGGGCATGAGCGTTTGGCTGATAAAGCCCAGCATCGACACACGCGACGGCGCCGATATAGTCAAAAGCCGCATCGGGCTTGAGTGCCGCGCGCAGATAATCACCCCCGAGCAGAACATTGAGGACGAATATAGGCGTGTCGGCCGGCATGACGTCATAATCGCGGACGAGGCGCAGTTCTTCACGCCCGACCAGATAGATCAGCTCCGCTCCCTCGTCGATGATGAGGATCTGCCCGTGCTGTGCTTCGGCCTGCGCACGGACTTTCTCACGCACTTCTTCCCCGGCGCCCAGAGGCTTATGGAGCTGGCGGATTCGATAACAGAGGTGAAGACCGTATGTGCCTGCGGACGCAAGGCCACGGTGAACGCGCGCATAGACTCCGACGGCCGCATCATAACCCACGGCGATCAGGTTCTCCTCGGCGGCAATGACAGCTATGTCGCCATGTGCCACAAGTGCTGGAAAGAAAAAATCCGCGCTCAGGAGCAGGCTTGATACTGCAGGTATATATAATTTACACCGGAAAATTTACACCGGCGGAAGAAGCTTCCGCCGGTGATCTTTTATCTTTTCACGCTTTCGATAATTCTTCCGTAGCCGATAGATACAGGGACGCAGAGTATTATCAGCAAAAGCCAGCCGAGATTGTTTGAGGGCGTGAGTGAGAACACTTCGAGATAAGTAAATATTAAAAGATGCACGAGGAATATCTCAAACGACCATTTGCCCATCAGCGAGAAGATGCTGTTTATCCATCCAAGCCAGTTGACGCGCTCAAGCAAAGCGAAGCACAGCGGCAGCAGGAACAGCGCACCCGGCACTATCAGCAGCCCGGGGTACCAGCTCAGCCCGTAGCCCCAGAGAATCTCTGTGGAAAAGCGCTGCCCGTAGTACATAAGATAGTTGCCTATGAGAAAGGCGATAATTAAAATTCCGCGGTTCAGCTTCAGCTCCGGCCGCCGCTCCGCAAGCTCCGCCATTGTCATGCCCATCACGAAATACAGCAATCTCGACCAGGCGATGAGAAAATGCGAGTTGAAAAAGCATATCTGCGATACAAGCAGCAGCGCGAAAAATCCGATGTGGCGGCGAAGATCCCCGCCCATGCGCGAAATTAGCAGATAGAAAAGCGGCGCGGCAAGATATAAAAGACAGATGACCTGCGGATACCAGTTGAACTGGTTGTCCATCTGATTTATCCAGCCGAGCATAGTGATATTGCCCAGAAGCTCGCAAAGTGCGGAAAGCGTCTTGCCCTGCGGCACGGCGTTTATAAACACGAGGATAAAATAAATTAATACTATCGGCAGATACGCCGGGTATATCCGGGCAAATCTCCGCTTATAAAAATCCAATGTATCTCCTCCGCGGCTCAGTGAGCGGTGAAGGCCCATGCCCGTGCAGAAGAAAAATATATCCACGCCCCACAGGAGATTCATGAAGTAATTCCACGGCTCCGCAAGGCGCACTCCGCCGTGGAAGAATAATATGCACAGGATTGAAAAGCCCATTATGTGACCGCGGTACTTGCTGACCGCGTCCATATAATCGCGTATTCTCATCCCGCTCACCCGAGATAGGCGCAGGCCGCGAGCGCTGCCGAGGAGCCGTCCGCCATGGCGGTGGTGAGCTGACGCACGTTCTTTCTGCGGCAGTCACCGGCGACGAATACGCCCGGAGTTTTCGTGATGCAGTTCTCGTCGGAGTCGGCATATCCCGCTCCGTCCAGATCTATCAGCGAGGAGAAGAGCGTGTTATCCGGCGCATGACCGATGGCGACAAAAAGCCCCGTGACCGGCAGCACACGTCTTTCACCGCGCTGATCTATCGCGATGCCCTCCAGCTCGTTTGTACCGAGCAGCTCCGTAATGCTCGCCTCCGTGACGAACTCCACATTGCTCTTATCGCGCAGGGCTTCCACGAGCTTTGCCTCACCGCGAAATTCCGCGCGGCGATGCACGAGGTAGACCTTCTCGCACTTCTCACTCAAAAGCATTGCGTCCTGAAGCGCACTGTTGCCGCCGCCGTTGACTGCAACGCTGCAATTTTTATAAAAAGCGCCGTCGCACACCGCGCAGTAGCAAACGCCGCTGCCGACAAGCTCCTCTTCTCTCGCGATGCCGAGGGGGCGCGGTCTTGCGCCGGTTGCGATTATCAGTGCACGCGCGGAATACTCCTCGCCGGACTCCACTCTCACGCGCTTTATATCTCCGTCAAGGCTGACACCCGTAACCTCGTCAAGCTCCACCTCGGCCCCGTGCTCCATCGCCTGCTCGAGAAGTCTGTCGCCGAGCTCAACGCCGGAGATTGAGATAACGGACGGGAAATTTTCCACCTTGGGCGACCATGTTATCTGCCCACCGAAGGCGTGCTTTTCAATCACGAGCACGCTTTTCCCCGCTCTTCTGGCATATGTTGCGGCAGTGAGACCCGCAGGGCCGCCGCCGATGATGATTATATCGTACATTGTATTTATTCCTCTCTGCGCTGATGCTCTTATTCTGACAGATAAAGCCCGGTAAAGCTACCGGGCTTTATAATTTTTTATTCTTATTACTCTTATTACTTACTTCTGTTCGGCGAGGAAGCTCTTGATCGCAGGTGCACCTGCAAACTTCTCAAAGTCCTTGCCGTCGGTGATGACGAGGGTGGGTGCCTGCTTTACGCCGTAGCTCAGCGCAAGCTCCGCATTCTCCTCCGCCATGATTTTTTCATACTTGAAGCCCGCCTTGTCCAGATATGAGCAGGCGATGCGGCAGTTGGGGCAGGTGGGAGTTGCAAAGAGAATAGCGCGGCTGTGCTGCTCGTCTATATGCTCCTGCTGTGCGCCCTGCTGAGTCTCCTCATGGGGCAGCGGACCCGTGTGCTGCAGCTTTGAGGTGCCGATGTTGTACTCTTTGCGCTCTTTATATTCCTGAGTCTTGCCGGCGTTCCAGTTCTGCACGGGGCGGTAGTAGCCGGTGATGCGGCTGTATACCTCCGCAGGCTCGCCGCAGTAGGGGCAGGTGAACTGCTCGCCGCTGAGATAGCCGTGGTTCTTGCAGACGGAATATGTCGGAGAGAGGGTGTAGTAGGGCAGTCTGTAGTTCTCTGCGATCTTGCGCACGAGGTTTGCAGCGGCCTCCCAGCTCGGCAGCTTCTCGCCGAGGAATGCGTGGAATACCGTGCCGGAGGTGTAGCGTGTCTGCAGATCGTCCTGAATGTCCAGTGCC
Organism: bacterium; assembly: GCA_963590455.1. Lineage (GTDB taxonomy): Bacteria > Bacillota > Clostridia > Oscillospirales > Oscillospiraceae > Limivicinus. The sequence continues at coordinate 33,480 of CAVAPH010000004.1, forward strand.
TCGAATATATCCTCGGTGTAGCCGACAGGCAGATGCGAGGAGTTGGTGTAGTACGGGGTTCCGCCCGGCTCTGCTGCAGTGATGATGTCGGGGTAGAGCTCCACATCGTGCTTTGCAAGGCGGTAGGAGGTGGACTCTGCCGGGGTAGCCTCAAGGTTATAGAGATCGCCGTACTGCTCCTGATAATCGCTGAGCTTCTCGCGCATATGGTCGAGCACCTGCTTGGTGAATTCCTGGCACTCCGGATGCGTCATGTCCTTGCGGATCCACTTTGCATTCAGACCTGCCTCGTTCATGCCGACAAGGCCGATGGTGGAGAAGTGATTGTCGAAGGAACCGAGATAGTACTTCGTGTAGGGGTAGAGGCCCTCGTTGAGCAGCTTTGTGATAACCGTACGCTTTATCTTCAGAGAGCGTGCGGCGAGATCCATCAGCTTGTCAAGGCGCTTGTAGAAGTCAGCCTCGTCCTTTGCGAGATATGCGATGCGCGGCATGTTGATAGTCACGACACCGACGGAGCCCGTTGACTCGCCGGAGCCGAAGTAGCCGCCGGATTTCTTTCTAAGCTCGCGCAGGTCAAGGCGCAGGCGGCAGCACATGGAGCGGACATCGCTCGGCTCCATGTCGGAGTTGATATAGTTGGAGAAATACGGGGTGCCGTACTTTGCGGTCATCTCGAAGAGCAGCTTGTTGTTCTCCGTGGGTGACCAGTCGAAGTCACGGGTGATGGAGTAGGTGGGTATCGGGTACTGGAAGCCGCGGCCGTTCGCGTCGCCCTCGATCATGATGTCGATGAAGGCCTTGTTGACCATGTCCATCTCTTTTTTGCAGTCGCCGTAGGTGAAGTCTCTCTCCTTGCCGCCGACTATCGCGGGCTGATCCTTAAGGTCTGCCGGGACGGTCCAGTCAAGCGTAATGTTGGAGAACGGCGCCTGAGTGCCCCAGCGTGACGGTGTGTTCACGCCGAAGATGAACGACTGTATGCACTGCTTTACTTCCTTCTGCGTCAGGTTGTCGACCTTGACGAAGGGAGCGAGATAGGTGTCGAACGATGAGAAGGCCTGTGCGCCTGCCCACTCGTTCTGCATGATGCCGAGGAAGTTGACCATCTGATTGCAGAGGGTGGAGAGGTGGCTTGCCGGAGAGGAGTTGATCTTTCCCGGAATGCCGAGACCCTGCTTGATAAGCTGGCGCAGACTCCAGCCTGCGCAGTAGCCGGTCAGCATGCTCAGATCGTGCAGATGCAGATCACAGTTGCGGTGTGCGTCGGCAATCTCCTGATCATAAACCTCGCTGAGCCAGTAGTTTGCGGTGATTGCGCCGGAGTTTGAGAGTATAAGTCCGCCGACTGAGTAGGTGACGGTGGAGTTCTCCTTGACGCGCCAGTCCTCGATTCTCAGATACTTGTCAACAAGCTCTTTGTAATCAAGATAGGTGGACTTGGTGTTGCGCAGTTTCTCGCGCTGCTTGCGGTAGAGAATATATGCCTTTGCCACGGCCTCATAGCCGCCGCGGGAGAGGACCGCCTCAACACTGTCCTGAATATCCTCGACCGCGATTTTCTCGTCCTTTATCTTCGGCAGAAAATCTGCGGAAACCTTGAGCGCCAGAAAATCTATAACGCTGTCATTAAAATCCGTCTCTGTGGCGACAAACGCCTTTTTGATTGCGTCGGCTATTTTTACGATGTTGAAATCAACTATCTTGCCGTCGCGTTTTACTACCTGATACATTTTTACCTCCCGATTTACCCCTAAATATATTTGCTTCGTATTTTATATATAATCTAAAATATAATTTTATTCTCGAATACTAAGCAGACGATTAATATACGAAAAAGTGCCTTTTAATATTTTTATTTTATTAAACGCCTCTCACCTGTACTGCAGGGACATATTCCGCCGCCGCCCGTGCAAGCTCGTGCATCTCGTTCTCATCATAAGCGCCGAGGCCGTCCGTCTGCAGCACATCGCCCGAGTCTTTATACTGCTGCAGATAATATTCCTTTGCGCCCGCTATCCACTTTGCCGCCTCTATAATACTCTCTCTCGTGTGAAGCCCCTTCACAACCGTTGTGCGGAATTCGTAATCCACCACGCCGGAGAGCAGAATATCGCGGCTTCTCTCGATCTTTGTAATATCCAGGCCCGGCACTCCCGCGGTCTTCGCATATAGCAGCGGCGAGTTTTTCACGTCCATTGCCACTCTGTCCGCAAGCCCGGCATTGATAATCTCTTCAAGCCTGTCAGGAAACGAGCCGTTTGTGTCCAGCTTTATTTTATAACCCAGATCCCGGATCTTCCTCAGGAAATCCAAGATGTCCGCGTGCAGCAGCGGTTCCCCTCCGGTTACGGCAACACCGTCCAGAGTTCCCTGCCGCTTTTTTAAAAACGCAAGCACCTGCTCCTCATCCGTGTCGTGCGCCAGTCTCTCCGGCAGCACAAGCGATGAGTTGTGGCAGAACGGACACCTAAAGTTGCATCCGCCCGTAAACACCGTGCACGCAACGCAGCCCGGATAGTCCAGCAGCGTCAGCTTCTGCAGCCCCGATATAAGCATGGCTATCCCTCCTTCTGCCCTGTCGCGCTCCACTATAATATAGTTTCGACTGCCCTTTGTCAATAGTCAAAACACAAAATGTTGATATTTTTTCTTGGATTAAACGCCTTAAACACAAAATATTGTGCCGAGCAGCTTTTTATCAGCTGCCCGACACATTGCATATATATTACGGCAAATCGCCCCGCGATGCAATAGGTAAAAATCTTATTGTTTAATCTCGACAATATTTGAAGAGGCGAATTGTGCAACAACGTGAAAAATTCCCTGTTGACATGATCGGCTCGCTGGCATATAATCATGCCATCACAGGAAAGGAGCGAGCCTCACATGTTTACAAGCCGTTTTGACAACATGATGATGGGTATGATGCGCATGATGTACATGTGCATGATGATGTGCGCCCAAAAGTGCTCGTTCGCTTCATAACCTGTCTTTTTGAGATTACAGCAGGCCTGAAAGCAGCGAGCTTTCAGGCCTGTATTTTTTTGATTGCATGGAGTTGAGTAAATGATAGAGCTTAAAAATCTCTGCAAGACTTACCGCACGGCGGATCGTGAGATTGTCGCTCTCGACGGGATAAACCTCACTATAAACGACGGTGAGATATTCGGCATCATCGGATTGAGCGGCGCCGGCAAGAGCACACTTGTTCGCTGCATCAACCTTCTCGAGCAGCCCACCGACGGTGAGGTTATCATCGACGGTCAGAGTCTCACAAAGCTTCCGAGAAAGGAACTGCTCAAGCTCCGCCAGCAGATAGGCATGATATTCCAGGGCTTCAATCTTCTCGAGCAGCGCAATCTTATCCGCAACATCTGCTTCCCGCTCGAGATTGCCGGCGTGGACAAGAAAACCGCCGTTGCCCGTGCCAATGAGCTTTTAAAGCTTGTCGGTCTTGAGGACAGAGGTTCGAGCTATCCCTCGCAGCTCTCCGGCGGTCAGAAGCAGCGCGTTGCAATTGCAAGGGCACTTGCGACGAACCCCAAGTATCTCCTCTGCGATGAGGCGACATCGGCGCTTGACCCCAACACCACCCGCCAGATTCTCGACCTGCTCAAGGAAATAAATGAGAAGCTCGGCGTCACGATAGTTGTCATCACCCACGAGATGCGTGTTATCGACCGCATATGCGACAGCGTCGCGGTTATCGACTCAAGCCACATCGCCGAGATGGGCAAGGTCAGCGAGGTCTTCACCAATCCTCAGTCGAAGATAGCACGCGACCTCATCGTTCCGAAGGACTCCCGCGTTATCAGCACCGAGGGCGGCCGCCGCATAAGGCTGACCTTCAACGGTGAGGAAAAGACGAACGAGCCGTTCATCTCCAAGCTTGTGCTTGAATGCGGTGCTCCGGTAAATATACTTTTTGCCGACACAAGAATCTTCGAGGGTGTTCTCCACGGCCACATGGTCATAGAGCTTCCCAATGATGAAAGAGAAGCTGAAAAAATAATCGCCTGGCTCAAGGGCAGCGGCGTTTCATGGAAGGAGGAGATATAAGCGATGTTTTCTGAAATGTTTTATAAGCTCTGGAACAACGGACTGCTCCAGATCGGCATATGGGAAACCGTATATATGACCTTCATCTCCTCCGCCTTTGCCTATCTCATCGGTCTGCCGCTCGGCGTTATCCTGAATATCACGGATAAAAAGGGCATCTGCCCGCGTCCGGCCGTAAACCGTATACTCGGCTTTATCGTCAACTTCTTCCGCAGCATTCCTTTTATTATATTAATGGTCGCAATGCTCCCCGTGGCAAAGCTCGTTGTCGGCACCTCGCTCGGCAACAAGGCCATGATAGTTATGCTTGTCATCGCCGCCGCACCGTACGTTGCGCGTATGTGCGAAAGCTCCCTTAAGGAAGTCGACGCCGGTGTTATAGAGGCCGCGCAGTCCATGGGCGCGAACAACTTTGAGATCATCACCAAGGTGCTCATCCCCGAAGCAAAGCCCTCACTTATAACGGGCGCCGCAATTTCCGTTGTCACTATTCTCGGCTACTCCGCGATGGCCGCCACAATCGGCGGTACCGGTCTCGGTCAGATAGCCATTATATACGGCCACCAGCGTTCTAATCCCGATATCACCTGGACCTGCGTGTTCCTCACGGTCATCATCGTCCAGATAATTCAGGAGGCGGGTATGTATATCGCCCGCAAGACCGACAGGCGACTGTAATCGCGCTCCCCGCTCCGATGCGAAGTCCGGCTGTGATTTAAGCTTTCGGCGTGCATGCCGCTGAAATCCGATCCTCCGCCCCGTGCATCGACTTTACCCCACGCAGACTTTCCGGAAAAATCACCGAAAAGTCTTATAACAAGCCAACCCCAAAATATTTTATTAAAAAAGGAGAAACCAAAAATGAAAAAGACTCTGTCTATCATCCTCGCACTCGTTCTGGCTCTCGCCGCCCTGACCGGCTGCGGCAGCTCCAGCACCACCGCTACAGAAGCCACCGAAGCACCTGCAGCCGAGACCGAAGCCACTGAGGCTCCCGCTGAAGAAGCAGCAGACGATTCTACCGCTGAGCTCGAAGTCATCAAAGTCGGTGCAAGCGCAACTCCCCATGCTGAGATCCTCGAGTCCGTTAAGGACGCTCTCGCAGCAGAGGGCTATGACCTGCAGGTCGTTGTCTATGACGATTACATTCTCCCCAACCAGGCTCTTGCAGACGGTGAGCTTGACGCAAACTACTTCCAGCACACCCCCTACCTCAACAGCTACAACGCATCCAACGGCACTGACCTCGTCGCAGCTGCTCTGATCCACTATGAGCCGTTCGGCATCTATGCAAACGGTGTTGCTTCTCTTGACGAGCTCGCAGAGGGCGCAACCATCCTCATCCCCGCAGATGACTCCAACGAGACCCGCGCACTCTTCCTCCTCCAGCAGGAAGGCCTGATCACTCTCCCTGAGGACGCAAGCGCTGAGGTCGGCGTAAGCCACCTTGACATCGTCGATGACGGCGGCTACAACATCGTTCCCGTACAGGCAGACACCGTTCCTTCTCAGCTGGCAAGCAGCGATGAGGGCACCATCGCAGTCATCAACGGCAACTACGCAATCCAGGCCGGTCTGAAGGTCGCAGACGCACTTGCAACCGAGGCAGCTGACGGCGACGCAGCACAGACCTATGCCAACATCATCGCAGTCCGCAACGGCGACGAGAACTCCGAGAAGATCCAGGCTCTCATCAACGCTCTCAAGACCGACGCTGTCAAGCAGTTCATCGATGACAACTACGACGGCGCAGTCGTCGCAATCTTCTGATTGAGCAACATTTAATCTCGCATGCAAATATATTTTCAGGGTGCAGGAAAGCCTGCACCCTGATTTTATTTTAAATAGTATATAGTATTGTGTAAATGGAGCTTAAGCGAGATGCGCTTGCTTGGCTTTGGCAATATGCGCGACTTGGCTTAATACTAAAAACAGCGACCCGGTTTCCCGGGTCGCTGCTGTGTTTTATTGATTTCGCTTATTACTCGTAGAGAGCTTTGAGCTTCATCAGGTGCTCGTAGCGTGCCTTTGCGTTCTCCTCGGATTCTGCGAAGAGCTTGGTTGCTCTCTCGGGGAACTCGCGAGTCAGACGGCTGTAGCGCGCCTCGTTCATCAGGAACTCCTGGTAGCCGCCTGCGGGCTCCTTGCTGTCGAGCGTGAACGGAGTCTCGGAGGTCGGGTTGTAACGGAAGAGGTTCCAGTAACCGCACTTGACTGCCTTGTCCATTTCCTTCTGGCAATTCTCCATGCCGCCCTTGATGCTGTGCATCTCGCAGGGAGCGTAGCCGATGATGATGGACGGGCCGTGGTAAGCCTCAGCCTCTGCAATTGCCTTGAGGGTCTGAACCTTGTTTGCGCCCATTGCAACCTGTGCAACGTAGACGTAACCGTAGGTCATTGCGATCTCAGCAAGAGACTTGGACTTGATCTCCTTACCGGCAGATGCGAACTGTGCAACCTGGCCGATATTGGAGGCCTTGGAAGCCTGTCCGCCGGTGTTGGAGTAAACCTCAGTGTTGAATACGAAGATGTTGACATCCTCGCCGGATGCGAGCACGTGGTCAACGCCGCCGAAGCCGATATCGAAGGCCCAGCCGTCGCCGCCGAAGATCCACATGGACTTCTTGTTGAGGTAGCTCTTCTTGTCGAGGACTGCCTGTGCATGCTCGCAGCATGCGCCCTTCGCCTCAAGCAGGGATACGAGGCGCTTTGCAGGCTCCTGGTTTGCATTGCCGTCATTGTAGGTTGCGAGGTAATCTGCAGCTGCCTTCTTGATCTCTGCGTCGGAAGCGTTCTCTGCGAGGTACTCTACATCGCACTTGACGTCGTCGCGGATCTTCTTCTGGCCGAGGTACATGCCGAGACCGTGCTCTGCGTTATCCTCGAAGAGGCTGTTTGCCCATGCGGGGCCGTGGCCTTCCTTGTTGACGGTGTACGGGGATGTTGCTGCCGGGCCGCCCCAGATGGAGGAGCATCCGGTTGCGTTGGAGATCATCATGTGATCGCCGAAGAGCTGAGTTACGAGACGTGCGTAGCTGGTCTCGGCGCAGCCTGCGCAGGAGCCGGAGAACTCGAGGTACGGCTGTGAGAACTGGCTGAACTTCACGTTGTCCGCAACGAACATTTCCTTCTTCTCGGAAACCTTTGCGACCATGTAGTCGAAGACTTCCTGCTCTGCCAGCTGGCTCTCCATCGGGACCATCTCGATGGCGTGAGTGCCGCACTGGCCGACACAGACACCGCAGCCCATGCAGTCGAGCGGGGAGACGGCCATGGTGAACTTGTACTCGCCCTTGCCCTTGCCTGCCTTGATCTCGGCGAGCTTGGTCTGTGCGGGTGCAGCTGCGGCCTCCTCAGCGTTGAGGACGAACGGACGGATGGTGGCGTGCGGGCAGACGAATGCGCACTGGTTGCACTGTACGCACTTCTCTGCATCCCACTTCGGGACGGTGACTGCTATGCCGCGCTTCTCATATGCGGCAGCGCCGAGCTCGAAGGTGCCGTCTGCGTGATCGACGAATGCGGATACGGGGAGAGAATCGCCGTCCATCTTGTCGACCGGATCGAGGATGGTGCGGACCATCTTGACGGTCTTGGGACGACCGGTCTCTTCGACTGCTTCCTTGTGATCCTCAGCGGTCTTCCAGGACTCGGGAACCTCAACCTTGACGTATGCGGTAGCACCGGCGTCGATTGCGGCATAGTTCATGTCGACGATGTCCTGGCCCTTCTTCAGGTAGGAGTGCAGAGCTGCATCCTTCATGTACTGCAGTGCCTCTGCCTCGGGCAGAACCTTTGCGAGGGAGAAGAATGCGGACTGGAGAATGGTGTTGGTGCGCTTGCCCATGCCGATCTTCTTTGCAAGGTCAATTGCGTTGATCATGTAGAGCTGGATGTTGTTCTCTGCGATGTAGCGCTTGGAAGCGGCGTCGAGATGATGCTCAAGCTCTGCGAAATCCCACTGGCAGTTCACGAGGAACACGCCGCCGGGCTTAACGTCACGGACTATCGGGAAGCCCTTGGTGATGTAGGAAGGAACATGGCATGCCACGAAGTCAGCCTTGTTGATGTAGTACGGGCTCTTGATGGGCTTGTCGCCGAAGCGCAGGTGGCTGATGGTTACGCCGCCGGTCTTCTTGGAGTCGTACTGGAAGTAAGCCTGAACGAACTTGTCGGTGTGGTCGCCGATGATCTTGATGGAGTTCTTGTTTGCGCCGACAGTGCCGTCGCCGCCGAGACCCCAGAACTTGCACTCGATGGTGCCGGGAACGGAGGTGCTGGGTGCGGGGCCTTCCTCGAGGGAGAGGTTGGTCACGTCATCGACAATGCCGATGGTGAACTGGCGCTTCATCTCGTCCTTCTTCAGCTCGTTGTACACTGCGAAGACGGATGCAGGAGGAGTATCCTTGGAGCCGAGACCGTAGCGGCCGCCGATGACCTTAACATCGGTCTTGCCTGCGTTTGCAAGTGCGGTGACGACATCGAGGTAGAGCGGCTCACCCTGTGCGCCGGGCTCCTTGGTGCGGTCAAGGACTGCGATTTTCTTTGCGGTTGCAGGGATAGCTGCGAGGAGCTTATCCGGGCAGAACGGACGGAACAGGCGAACCTTGACAAGGCCGACCTTCTCGCCCTGTGCGGTGAGGTAGTCGATGACTTCCTCTGCCACGTCGCAGATGGAGCCCATTGCGACGATAACGCGATCTGCGTCGGGTGCACCGTAGTAGTTGAACAGCTGATAGTTGGTACCGAGCTTCTCATTGATCTTGCCCATGTACTCTTCGACTATTGCGGGAACTGCTTCGTAATACTTGTTGGATGCCTCACGGTTCTGGAAGAAGATATCGCCGTTCTCGTGAGAGCCGCGCATGGTGGGATGCTCAGAGCTCAGTGCACGCTCGCGGAATGCCTTGACGGCGTCCATATCGACCATGTCCTTGAGGTCTTCGTAGTCCCAAACTTCGATCTTCTGGAGCTCATGAGAGGTACGGAAGCCGTCGAAGAAGTTGACGAACGGAACACGGCCCTTGATAGCTGCAAGGTGTGCAACCGGGCTCAGGTCCATAACTTCCTGAACGCTGGATTCTGCCAGCATGGCGAAACCGGTCTGGCGGCATGCCATGACGTCGCTGTGGTCACCGAAGATGTTAAGAGTGTGGCTTGCAACAGTACGTGCGGAAACATGGAAAACTGCGGGAAGCAGCTCACCGGCGATCTTGTACATGTTGGGTATCATCAACAGCAGGCCCTGGGAAGCGGTGTAGGTGGTGGTAAGTGCACCTGCGTTGAGGGAGCCGTGAACTGCACCGGCCGCGCCGGATTCTGCCTGCATCTCCTGAACCTTTACGGTGTTGCCGAAAATATTCTTTCTTCCGGCAGCTGCCCACTGGTCAACATAGTCGGCCATGGGGCTGGAAGGAGTGATGGGGTAGATAGCTGCGACTTCGGTAAATGCGTAGGATACATGGGCAGCAGCGTTGTTGCCGTCCATTGTCTTGAAGTGTCTCTGCATGTCTATATTCATCTCCATTAATAATATAAAGCGCGTTTTTCCCGCCTGCTTGCGCGGGATGTCTGCGCCCTTACAGACATGGTCTATTTTATCACCAATGTGTCAAATTGTAAACCATTTGTTAGGTTAAAATGCTGTTAATTAAGCGAATTATTCATTTTGCAGACTTACGCCGCCGAATACATCAAATATTTGATTATTTTTGTCTAAACTGCACGAGCAAATCAAGAAAAATTGCCTTGCGCTTTTGAAAAGCCTATATTATAATTGATAATCGGCTTTATGTGGCTCTATATGTTCACAAAAGCCCGGAAACGCATATGCTGCGCGTTTCCCTACATTGTCAGAAAGGAGCTGTAACACTATGGTGGATATAATAAATGATAACGGAAGAATAAGCATCACCGATGAGGTATTTTCAAATCTCGCCGGGGACGCGGCTACAAGCTGTTTCGGAGTAAAGGGCATGGTGACGTGCAGCAAGGATGGCGGCCCATGGCAGCTTCTGCGCCGTGAGTCCATGTCAAAGGGCGTTATTGCGCACAACAACGGTGACGGTTCTGTGTCTCTTGAGCTGCATATCGGCGTAGATCACGGTGTGAATATAAGCGCAGTGTCCCGCAGCATAATGAACGAAGTCAAGTACAAACTCACCAAATCCACGGGCGTGGCCATAAAGAGCGTGGATGTTTATATAGATACGATTATCGGATAAGCCCCGGAGGTATACTAATTTGAAAGACTACATTGATGCCGCCGCGTTCAAAGAGATGATCCTGTGCGCAGACGCGGCGCTTCACGCAAATATACAGCCCATCAACGAGCTGAACGTATTCCCTGTCCCGGACGGTGACACCGGCACAAACATGTGCCTGACCCTCAACAACGCAGCAACCGAACTGCGCAAGCGCAGCTTTACCGCTATTGATAAAGCAGCCGACTGCGTCTCCTCCGCACTCCTCCGCGGCGCACGCGGCAACTCCGGCGTTATTCTCTCTCTGCTCTTCCGCGGCATTGCAAAGCGCCTTAAGGGCACTGACACCGCCGGTGCCGTTGAATTTGCCGGTGCAATGTCCGACGGTGTGGATGCTGCATACAAAGCAGTCATGAAGCCCGCCGAGGGTACAATCCTCACGGTCTCGCGTCTCGCATCCGCTGCGGCAGTCGAGGCTGCATCCGCCGGTGCCGGTCTTGAGAGCGTGCTCTCATGTGCCATTTCCGCCGGTGAGGACGCGCTGGCAGATACCATCAATCAGAATCCCGTGCTGAAGAAAGCCGGCGTCGTAGACGCAGGCGGTATGGGCTACATGGTCATACTCAAGGCATTTCTGGCCTCCCTTCGCGGTGAGGTTGTCTCCTCCGCCGCAGCGCCTGAGGCTCCCGTCCCGACTGAGACCCCCTTTGACGTATTTGACACCGAAGAGATAACCTTCGCGTTTGACACGGTTTTCATCGTGCGCAAGAATGATCCGGATGTCGACCTCAACCCCTACCGCGCATTCCTCACGAGCATCGGCGACAGCCTTGTAATCGGTGAGGACGACGAGGCCTTCAAGGTCCACGTTCACACCAACACCCCCGGCGACGCTCTCAACGAGGCGCAGAAGTACGGCACGCTGGAGCTCGCAAAGATCGAGAATATGCGCACGCAGCATGACGATATCGTCGCCGGCCGCAAGGCTCAGACAACGGACGACCTCGACGCAATCGAGGAGGAGCTTGAAGCTGCAGAGTCCGCAGAGACGGTCGCCGCCCCCGAGAAAGAGTTCGGTATAGTCGCGGTCTGTGCCGGTACCGGTATGGCGCAGCTCTTCCGTGAGCTCGGTGCGGACAAAATAGTCACCGGCGGGCAGACAATGAACCCCTCCACTGATGACATACTGCGCGAGATAAACCACACCCCGGCATCCACAGTGTTCGTCTTCCCGAACAACAAAAATATCATCATGGCGGCAGAGCAGTGCATCCCGCTGACCGAGAAGCATGTCGTTGTCATCCCGACAAAAACGGTTCCGCAGGGTGTCTCCGCACTTCTCAACTTCAATCCCGATGAGAAAGAGGACGCCCTGACCGATATCATGCAGGAGGCTGCAGAGCATGTCCACACCGCTATGGTCACCTATGCCGCGCGCGATTCGGACTTTGACGGCCACACGATTCACGCAGGCGAATATCTCGCTCTTCTCGACGGCGCACTGCTGGGCAGCTACAGCAATATAAAAACTCTCTTCAAGGAGCTCAACTGGGCCTTTGATGAGCTCTCCCCCGAGTTCATCACGGTCTACTACGGTGAGGACGTGCAGAAGTCCGACGCCGAAGAGGCCGCCGAGACCATTACCGGCTGCTTCCCCGATGCCGAGGTCAGCGTAGTTGACGGCGGTCAGCCTGTCTACTACTACATGATCAGCGTAGAATAAAATATTATCAACGGGCGCGTCGTTTTAATGCGGCATGCCCGTTTTGACTAATCAGGTGTTGGTTAATAATGGCTGGGAATTTTATTTTAATTTCAGGGTGAGTGCTATGAATAAATCCGTCTCATATCGGATATGCGCGATAATACTGATTGCAATACTGCTCGCGGCAATAATTCCGCTGCTGCTTGTCGCCCGCTTCGATGTAGCGTGTGCGGATGATCTCAGCTTCGGTGCCCGTGCGCACAGTGCGTACGCTGCAAGCGGCTCTGTCCTCTCCGCGATTTCGGCGG
>CAVAPH010000005.1:0-41847 GCA_963590455.1 bacterium
GCCTCTTACGGTCTTTAAAAATATCAGACGCGGCATTGGGAGGCTGCCGCGTCTTTTGCTATCTGCTCCGCAGAGGGCTGAGCAAGAAACCCTATGCGGTCGGATACGTGTTATGAAGGATGTTTGGAATGCTGAGAATATATACGCGTGTATTACTTCTTGAAGAACTTCTTGTAGATGTAGTAGCCTGCTGCACCCAGTGCGGTGACGCCGGCGACGATAACAACGGTCTTAATGTTTTTAACTAATTTTTTCATTTTGATTTACCTCCTGATGATTTTACAAGCGTATTATAACATCGGCGCGGCACGATAAATACGTGCAATTCGCTCCGGTGACGCAAATTCGATTAATTGGTTTAATTTATGCGATTTGTCAGCGCAGTGCCGGATAATTTTTAACTGCACTGCTGACCATGCCCTCTAAAAGCTCTCCGTAGCTGTCGACAATGACATCTATGTCCTCCTTCATACGCCCCCACAGGAAACGCAGAAAAAGTCCTGCGAAGGAATAGCGGCAGACGTCTGCAATTTCACGCAGCTTTTCCTCAGGCACGGCATATCCGGCGGCACGCTCGGAAACGAGCCGATAGAAAACGTCGGCGCCAAGAGTGAACACAAAGCGCTCCATTCTGTCACGGGAGATGGAATTGAAAATGTGATATATGACCGTGGAGTGCTCCATGCAGTCGGACAGAAAAGCCTTCGCAGCATACTTCCAGTCTTCATACGGAGGTTTTCCGCTGGCATAGGTGCTCAGCTCGCCTCTCAGCCATACATCGAGCAGGTCATATATATCGCTGTAGTGATAATAAAAAGTGTTGGAGCTTATTTTGCAGCGGCGAACAAGTGCAGATACTGTTATTTTCTCAAACGGCATCTCTTCCAGCATCTGTTCAAAGGTGCTGATAATCGCTTTCTGTGTATACTGTGCCATCACGTAGCCTCCCATTACTGACGGTATATATACATGTAAAATCTTACAAGCCTATTTAACTATAGCTCAGTAAACAGTTTTTCAACTGTGCTTCAACTATAATTGAATATAGGCAGTATTTGCCTTAAATATAAAACTTCGGTTCCTTCCTGCCAGCGCACATTACGCGCAGAGATGCTGTGACTGCAAGCTGCTTTGCCTTGGGCAGATGGCGCACCTCAAACGGGCACACGCTGACGCAGCGCATGCAGCTGATGCACTTGGAGGTGTCGGGCTTGGACGGATCGCCGGGATCTATGGCGCCTGTCGGGCACTCCTGAGAGCAGGTACCGCAGCCGCTGCAGTCCTTGCCGGAAACCGGGTACATTCCAATGCCGTTGTACTTTCTGTAATCGTGACTGCCCGGCATGGCGACGGTTGTGAGCTTTTCCTTTGCGAGGAGCTTGTCGATAAATGCCATGAGCGCGGCAGTGTCGTTCTCGTCGGGGCGGCCGGCACCGAAATGCTTGTCGAGAGAATGCGGTGCAACCATCTCTGCGCCGCCGACTGTGCGGAAACCCTTGCTGCGCGTAAGATCGCTCATCTCGATAAGTGCGTCGTCCACTGCGCGGTTGCCGTATACAGCCACCATAACGGCAGGGGTCTTGTCGCCGCGGACGGCCTGAAGCCGCTTATACATCGGGGAGGGAATTCTGCCGCCGTAGACAGGGAAGCAGAAAAACACCATATCGTCCTCGCCGTAGCTGAGATCATAATCAAAGTTTGTAACATCGAGCGCATCGCATTTGAGACGGCCTGCGATAAGCTGTGCCACTCTGTCAGTACCGCCTGTCGGGCTGAAATAGATAACTGTTGTCTTCATATTTAATCATACACCTCGTATTATTATTCGCAGATTTAGAATAACACTTTGCGAAAAATGCGTCAATATGAGAGTTTTGCCTTTTCGTCCATAACTATATTCATCAGATCGTCCCAATGCTCCTCCATATCGTGAGCGAGCTTTATCTGTGTGCGGGCTCGGTCAAGATTGTGACCCTCGCGGTCAATAGAGAAGTAGAGATCACCGTTTATGTGGTCGGCAAGGAAGCGGGTAGCGGTTTCCACAGTCATGGTGTACGCGCCGAGCGGCAGGGAGTCGACCTCTGCCGCCGTAAGGCCGGGGCAGGATTCAAGAAAGCCGTGCGTAAAAGCGCGAAATAGAGTGAGGTCAAGGCGGACTTTATCAAGCTCCCGCTCATCCTCGGCAGCGGTGCTTGCACCGAAGCGTATCGCGTCGCCGTAGTCAAAGGCGGAGAGCCCGGGCATAACCGTGTCAAGGTCGATAACACACAACGCCTTGTTTGTGTCGGCATCGAAAAGAACGTTGTTTATCTTGGTATCGTTATGTGTCACGCGTACAGGCAGTTCGCCTTTTTCACGCATATGCTGCATGCGGCAGGCGCGCTCCTCGCGCGAGAGAAGAAAATCAATCTCCGGACGCACGTCTTTCGCGCGGCCGCTTCTGTTATTCGTGAGCGCGTCACGGAGCTGATCATAACGTGCAGGAGTGTTGTGAAAATTCTCTATGGTGTCTTCCAGCGTCTCTGCCGGGAAGTCACGCAGAGCGTACTGGAAGCTTCCGAATGCGCGGGCGCTCTCGGCGAACATCTCCGGTGTCTCGGCATATTGAAAGCTCACGCTGTTGTCGACAAATTTGTAGGCGCGCCACGTGCCGGTTGTGCCGTCATTATAGCAGTGCTCGCCTTCGAGAGTATCAATATAGCTTATCATTGCCTCTTTCTCACCGGGGCGCGACTTGAGATAGCTGCTTATTTTTGACATGTTGCCCATTATCGCGGAGATGTTCGGGAAAACATAGCTGTTTATCCACTGCAATATGTACTCCGTGCCGGTGTCGGTCGTGACGAGATAAGTTTTGTTGATATGACCGCTTTTCAGTTCTTTGCATTCAACCGGTTTTCCCTCTGTTGGGAAATGAAATATAGCCTGTTCCATCATACTGTCCTCTTTGCGCCGTGGTGCTTCCGGGGCCTCGGCGCACTTGTTTTATCATTTATATATCTCGGCATAGACAAACAGCCGCCCCTTGCGGGAAGTGCCGCCTGTGCCTGTGAGTTTTCCTTTGCCTTTTCCGCGTAGACTGATAATATCTCCGTCGTGCAGCTGCATATCCGACTTGAGACACTGCACATAATTTACGCTGACATTGCCGGCTGAGATGTGCTTTGCTGCCTCGGTGCGTGAGAGTGAGAACATCCCGCCTGCAACGGCATCCAGCCGCGGCGTCATTACGGAAAAGCTGATATTCTTCACTTCACGCTCCGGTGCCGGTACGGCGTCGAGCGACAGCTTCTCCGCCGTCACACCGCAGCGCCCGACCTTCTCTATGCTCAGCAGATGTGCCGTTACGCTCTGCATGCAGAAAATATAAGCGGTGCTGCCGCTGACCTGTATGTCACCCAGCCACTCGCGGCCTATGCCCATGCCGAGGAGAGCACCCATGTAATCCCTATGCCCGGGGCTGCCGAAATGCGCAGTGAGCTTTATGGCGTCTATATATTCCGAAGCGTCGAAATACTCTCTGTCCATGTAATCCGGCAGAAAAAACGCCGCCGTGCGCTCGCACTCCGTGCCGCCTCCGGTAAAGAGCGGGTTCTGACCTGTATGCTTTGCCCACTGCTCAATCTCGTATCTCTCGGCGGGTGTGAGAAACTGCGTGTGCGTGAGGACAGACCGCCGCTCACAGCGCTGCGAAAGATCCTCTGCGCGTTTTATAAGTTCATCCTTTTCCATCTTTTAACCGCGTCACGTGCGCATCCTGATTAGTCTTTTTTAAAACCTCGTCTATTTTTTCAAGTGTCCATTCAAGCTCTGCCGCAAATTCCTTCGACGATGTACGCAGCACGCCGGAACGCAGAGCCGAGAGCCGGATAAGCGCATCACTTGTAACGACGCTGACATCGTAGTTCTTGCCGATGTCGTTTGCAAGGCGCTCTATATACATGTCCGCCGTCTCAGATTCGCCGGTATAGGCCACGTGAATGTTGTGATAATCGCTCCTGGAACCGCGATTGCCCGGCGTACGATATGCGTCAAATACGAGGACGAGCTCTGCTTTCGTATACCCGGCATAGCTTGTCAGCATATCCATAAGCCGCGTGCGTGCAAGATCCAGATTGTCCGCAGCGAGAATTTTAAGCGGCTCCCATGCGAAAATTAAATTATATCCGTCTACTATGACGTAGCGCTTTCGCTCATGCACGGTGATCTCGGCGGGGACTTCATTTTTTATGCCGCGCGTATACATCGGGCGCTTTATCGGGCCAAACTCGCGCGTCATAATCGCCTCAAGCTCGCGCTCGTCAATGCTGTAGCTGCGCCGAACCACGGCCGGGAGCTCCGGCGGCTTTGCCGGGGTCAGCACACTGTCAAGGTGCATATAATTTTTCACGTCGTCCCAACGCACGTTGAAGCCGGCACCGTGTGCGCAGAACACGGAATCCGACGGATTTTCCGTATCAGACTGCGCGTCATAGCCTATGGCATCGACGACGGCACGTTGGTTTTTGCACGGTCTGTAGCTGTCCAGCCGAAGCGTCAGCCTTCCGCGCCCGTGAGTGTATGCGACAAGCTCCGTCATGTATCCGTTCATCGCGGATACGGGAGCAGCACCGGTCACGCTCATGAGCCCCTGCGCATCCTCAGGGGACGAAAACTCCGCGTTCATTGCGCGCAGGTCAGATATTGCGCGGCCTATCTGCTCCGGCGGGGTTTCGAGCCTGAAGGCATAATACGGCTCCAAAAGAACAGAATCCGTCTGCATAAGCCCCTGACGTATTGCCCTGTAGGTCGCCTGACGGAAATCCCCGCCCTCGGTGTGTTTTAAATGCGCACGTCCGGCGGCAAGAGTTATTTTTATATCGGTTATCGGCGACCCGGTCAGAACGCCGGGATGAGGACGTTCAAGCACATGGGTGAGTATAAGGCGCTGCCAGTTGCGGTCAAGATCATCCTCGCTGACGGATGAGTCAACAACTATTCCGCTCCCGCGCGGGAGCGGCTCCATTATAAGATGTACCTCGGCATAGTGGCGCAGCGGCTCAAAATGCCCTATGCCCTCCACCTTAGAGGCAATCGTTTCTTTATACATTATATGACCGGCATCGAGTGCAATGTCCATGTCAAAGCGGTCCTTCACAAGGCTGACAAAAACCTCGGATTGAACCTTGCCCATGAGCTGGACGGAAATACTTCTCCCGGCGGCATCCCAAACAATGTGCAGCTGCGGATCCTCCTCCTGCAGCATAAGCAGCTTTGGCAGCGCCGTGCGGGCGTCGACATCGTCGGGCAGTATAATCCGGTAGCTCATAACCGGCTCTGTCGCGGCAGCTGCGGAATCAGCCTGTGCGCCGAGCCCCTGACCTGCAAACGTGTCGCTCAGGCCTAAGATTGCACATACCTGTCCGGCCTGCACACGCTCCGCTGTTTCGTATTTCAATCCGGAATATATGCGCAGCTGTGTAATTTTTTCCTCGTGCTCCGTCCCGTCTGCGCCTGTGTACTTTAATGCAGTGCGCACGGACAGCTCTCCGCCTGTTATCTTGGCAAAGCTCATGCGCTGCCCCTGCGAATCGCGCGCTATTTTATAAACACGGGCGCCGAAGCTCTCGCCCCATTCTCCTGCCGGCATGTATCTGCACACGGCGTCGAGCAGCAGTTCAACTCCGTCGAGCTTCAGCCCAGAGCCGAAAAAGCATGGGAAGACACGGCGTTCTTTTACAAGCGCCGCAATATCATCATCGCTGAAGCCGCCCTTTTCGGCGTATATATCCATTGCGTGCTCATCTGCAAGTGCCAGCGCCTCGTCGCGCGCTGCACCCTGCAGCGAAAAATCTACGCAGGATTCACCGAGCCGCTGCGTGATATTTTTCATGAGCACTGCGCTGTCATGGACGGAGAGATCCATTTTCGTGATGAATATAAAGCAGGGGACACTGTAGCGCTTTAATAAGCGCCAGAGAGTTTCCGTGTGCGCCTGCACTCCGTCCGTACCGCTGATGACGAGCACAGCGCAGTCGAGCACCGGCAGTGTTCTCTCAGTTTCCGCGGCAAGATCGGCGTGCCCCGGCGTATCAAGCAGGGTTATTCTGCCCTGCGGAGTCTCCAGAACAGCCTGCTTTGAAAATATGGTTATGCCGCGCTCGCGCTCCAGAAAATGATTGTCCAGAAAGCTGTCACGGCGATCTACGCGGCCGAGCTTCTTCAGTTTTCCCGAAAGGTACAGCATTGCCTCGGACAAGGTTGTCTTGCCCGCGTCCACATGGGCGAGAATGCCGACCGTCAAATCTCTGTTGTTAATCATGAACCTCATTTTAACAGCAGAATGAAGAATAATCAAGTATTTGTGCGGTTTCGGCGTTTTCTACAAGAGCGCCGTTTTACCATGTAATACACGCCAAGCAGCAAACCGGTTAACATAACTTGTAATCTCTGCGTAGAAATTTTTATATTTTTTTGAAACTATGACTATCAATTTTGTAAAATGTATGTTATACTTTAAAAAGTATTGTGAGTAATTGTGCTCTGCCGCCTGCAAGGCAGTCTGAATATTGCGGCGGGGGTTTATAATACGGGAATTTGTGCGGCGTTACCGCATGGAGGTTTATATATGAAGAAAATACTTGTTCTTGAGGATGAGGCCAATATCCGCAGCTTCGTGGTGATAAATCTTCGCCGCAGCGGTTATGAGCCGATAGAGGCCGAAAACGGCATGATGGCGCTCGAAAAGCTCAAGGTCAATCCTGACATATGCATGGCACTGCTTGATGTCATGCTGCCTGATATAGACGGATTCGAGGTCTGCCGCCGCATTCGCGCAACCGGATCTAAGATGGGTATAATAATGCTTACGGCAAAGAGTCAGGAGATAGATAAGGTTACGGGATTGATGACCGGCGCTGACGATTATGTTACAAAGCCTTTCGCAGTGGCGGAGCTTACCGCGAGAGTAGATGCGCTGATCCGCCGTCTCGGTGTGGATGATGACGAAAAAGCTGCCAGCGAGATACAGAGCGGGCCTTTCCTGCTCAATACGCGCAACCGCACTCTCGAGAAGAACGGACAGAGGCTGAAGCTGACGCAGATAGAGTACATGCTGATGAAGCTCTTCATGGAGAACCCGGGCAAGGCAATGAGCCGTGAGGATATTCTCAAAGCCGTCTGGGGCGAGGATTTCTCAGGCGAGCTTAAAACCGTGGATGTCAACATCCGCAGACTGCGCATCAAGATAGAAAACGACCCGACAGAGCCTGAATATCTTACAACCGTTTGGGGTTACGGTTATAAGTGGGGTTATTAATTATATTTATATATTTATATATTAAAATGCTGCGCGGTGCGCGGCTTGGCAAATTTGCGATATCGGATATTGGAAGAGTACAGGAAGTAAGTATAAATGTTTAAATCTCTCAAAGGGCAGCTGATGGCGTTTTCTGTCGCGGCAATTGTCCTGCTGCTGCTCGGCATATGGCTGATCACAAGAAGTTACATCGGTTGGGGAATCGTTATTCTCTGCATAGTGTGCGCGTATATCATACTTGTTAACGTCTGGTTCTGGCGCTGCGTCGCCCTGCCCATAGAAAAGCTGACGGGTTTTGCCAAGCGAATCGCCGAGGGCAGCTACGGAATAAAAATAGAGGATAAGTACGAAAACGAACTCGGCAATCTCACCGCCGAGATAAACGACATGTCGGAAAAAGTCGCAGTGGCGGAAAAATCGCGTACGGAATTTGTCTCACAGGTTTCGCACGAGCTGCGCACCCCGCTGACCGCTATAAGCGGCTGGGCGGAGACTATCGCATATGATCCCGCAGTGCAGGGGGATTCCCTTCGCGGAATACATATTATTTCAAAAGAATCCGAAAGACTTACCGGAATGGTGGCGGAGCTGCTTGAGTTCACGCGAATTCAGGACGGGCGCTTCAATCTGCGCATTGAGCTTATCGACATTGCAGCCGAGCTCGAGGACGCGCTCTTCACCTACGGGGAGCTTATAAAACAGTCGGGCATGAAGCTCAATTACACTGCGCCGCCCACGGAAATCCCGCTTATTCCGGGAGATCCGGAGCGGCTCAAGCAGGTTTTCCTCAATGTGCTTGACAATGCGGCAAAGCACGGCGGCGACGGCGACAGTCTTGATGTCTCGCTTTCAGCTGATGCGTCCATGGTTCATATTTCTTTCCGCGACCACGGCCATGGTATCCCCGAAGCTGAGCTTCCGCATGTTAAGGAAAAATTCTACAAGGGCAGCTCCAAAAACCGCGGAACCGGTATTGGCCTGTCCGTCTGTGACGAAATCATCGCGCGCCATAACGGCGAGCTGAAGATAGAGAATGCCGAGGGCGGCGGATGCTGCGTGTCGATCACGCTCCCGCTTACGGCAAAATAATTTTATTTTATTTCAAGGATGAAAAAACAACATGGCTGATAAAAAATCCTGCACCGGCTTCCGCACGTCTATAGGCGGGCAGGCGCTCATCGAAGGCATACTCATGCGCGGCCCGAAGAAGCAGGCCATTGTCTGCCGCACGGCGGACGGACTTGTGGAAAAGACCGAGGAGCTTAAATTTATAAAAGACAAATACCCCATCCTGGGCTGGCCGCTTATACGTGGCTGCGCAATTTTCCTCTCATCGCTTGTAAACGGAATGCAGGCGCTGACGTATTCGGCATCTCTTGTCCCTCTTGAGGAGCAGGGGGAGCCTGACAAGATAGACCAGTGGATAGAGGCGCATTTTCCCGAGGATAAGGCGCAAAAGCTCATAATCGGCGTAGCGGTAGTACTCGGCATCGCGCTTTCGCTTTTCCTGTTTATATTCCTGCCGGCGTTCCTCGTCGGACTTATCCCGGCATTAAAGACAAATTACGTTGTCCGCAATCTCTCCGAGGGCGTAGTGAGGGTCATAATACTGCTTGTTTATATGCGCCTGTGCTGCCTCTCGCCGGATGTTAAGCGCCTTTTCTCCTATCACGGAGCGGAGCATAAGACCATATTCTGCTATGAACACGGCAAGCCGCTGACGGTTGAGAATGTGCGCCCTGAGTCGCGCTTCCATCCTCGCTGCGGAACAAGCTTCCTGCTTGTTGTCGTGGTGGTCAGTGTACTTGTAAACTCCGTTGTACGTGCAGACAACAGCTTCCTGCGTATGGCATATCACCTGCTGCTTTTGCCGGTTGTCGTCGGGATAAGCTATGAGATAAACCGCTGGTGCGGGCTTCACGATAATAAGCTCTCCGCCGCACTCTCGGCACCGGGCAAGTGGCTGCAGCACATGACGACAAATGAGCCGGACGACGGCATGATAGAGTGCGCAATACGCGCATTAGAGCTTGTTATCCCTGAGGAAAAGGGCAGCGACGAGTGGGGGAAATAACCGAATGAAAACCTATAACGACATCTACCTCTCCACGCGCAATCTCCTGCGGCAGAGCGGTATCGAGGCCTACGGACAGGAGGCACGGCTGATAGTGGCAGGTGCAGCGGGGAAGACAGTCTCGCAGCTTCTGCGCGATATGAATCTCTACGCCAGCAACCAGATCGAGGACACCGTCACCCAATACGTCGCCCGCCGCCTGCGCGGTGAGCCGGTGGCATATATCACGGGCTCATGGGAATTCTACGGCTTACCCATAATCACAACGCCGGATGTACTTATCCCGCGCATGGACACAGAAGTCATCGTAGACGAGGTCAAAGAACTGCTGACCGGGCGCAAGATGGACGCACGCATACTCGATCTCTGCTGCGGCAGCGGCTGCATAACCTGCGCCATTGCACATGAGCTGCCCGCAACCAGATTCGTCTCTGTTGACATCAGCGCAAGTGCACTGGAGATAACCCGCCAAAATCTTGCGGCGCTTCGTCTGTCGCCGCGTGTAATATGCATGCAGGCGGATGCACTCTCATCTCCGCCACTGGGCATAGGCGAATTTGATGTCATAGTGTCAAACCCGCCGTACATTCCCACAGCTGAGATTCAAACTCTCGACACCTCCGTTAAAGACTTTGAGCCCACATGGGCGCTTGACGGCGGCGAGGACGGACTGAAGTTTTATAAGGCAATCATAAAGTATTGGAAAACATTGCTCCGCCGCGGAGGATATCTCATCTTCGAGGTGGGCGAAGGACAGGCAGAGGCCGTGCAGGAGATGCTGATGGCATCGGGCTTTGCCTATACAGGTACAAAGAAGGACACACTCGACACGGATCGGGTGGTATTCGGCAGAATGTGAGGAGGATAAGAAAATGGCAGAAAAGAAAAAAATGCCCGCAATAGTTGCGCCGCCGATCAGCGACAAGAAGAAAGCCCTTGAAACGGCAATTGCAAAAATCGAAAAGGATTACGGCAAGGGAACAATCATGCGCCTCGGAGATGACATTTCCATAAATGTCGACTCGTTTTCCACCGGCTCACTTTCCCTTGACCTTGCACTCGGTATCGGCGGACTTCCGCGCGGCCGTATAATCGAGATATACGGACCTGAGTCCTCAGGTAAGACAACACTTGCCCTGCACGCCGTCGCATCTGCCCAGAAAGAGGGCGGCGACGCGGCATATATCGACGTAGAGCACGCGCTGGAGCCGGCATATGCACAGGCACTGGGCGTTGATATAAACAGCCTGCTTATCTCTCAGCCGGACACCGGCGAGCAGGCGCTCGACATTGCCGAATCTCTGGTGCGCTCCGGCGCTGTTGATGTAGTCGTTATCGACTCTGTTGCAGCGCTTATCCCGCGCGTTGAGCTTGAGGGCGAGGTCGGCGACACCGTGGTCGGTGCTCTGGCACGTCTGATGAGCCAGGCGATGCGCCGCCTTGCAGGTGCAATCTCCAAGAATAACTGCACCGTTATATTTATAAACCAGCTGCGCCAGAAGATCGGCGTAATGTACGGCAACCCCGAGACCACCCCCGGCGGTCTTGCACTTAAATATTACTCTTCCGTGCGTATCGACGTGCGCCGCATAGAGACGCTCAAGGTCAACGGCGAAATGGTCGGCAACCGCACACGTGCCAAGGTCGTAAAGAACAAAGTCGCACCTCCGTTCCGTGAGGCCGAGTTCGACATCATGTACGGCGAGGGCATCTCCAAGATAGGCGAGATCATAGACCTGGCCGTAAAGCTTGAGATTATCGACAAGGCCGGCGCATGGTTCACCGTTGACGGCCAGCGCGTACAGGGCCGCGATGCCGTGAAGGAATATCTCAAGGCAAATCCGGAGGTCGCGGACAAGATTGAGCAGCAGGTGCGCGACAATGCGTATAAGCTCAGCCCGCGCAATCAGAGAGAGGCACCCAAGGCCGCCGCTGCAAAGGCGGTTGACGTCAGTGCGGCCGACTTTGAAGGCGACTGATGCTGATAAGCGATATACGCCAGACCTCCCCGGGAAGGATGACCGTCGGACTGGATAACGGGAGCGAGATAAAAACCACGCTCGGCGTTGTGACGGATCTGCGGCTCTTCTCCGGCCGTGAGCTGGACGAGGAGGAACTGGAGGCGCTGAAAACCGCGTCTGTGCGCGCATTGGCAAGAGAGCGGGCAATAGAAATGCTCTCACGCCGGTCAATGTCACGCGCGGAGATGGTAAAGAAGCTTATCGAAAAGGGCGAGGATGAGGACACCGCGGAGTACTGCGCCGATTGGCTGGTAGAGCATTCACTCATAGATGATGAGAGCTATGCCGCGGCAGTCGCACGCCATTATGCCGCAAAGGGCTACGGCGCCGGACGTGTGCGCGCAGAGCTCGGACGCCGCGGAATCTCCCGCGAGCTGTGGGAGGATGCGCTCGCGTCCATGCCCGAAAACGATGATAAAATAGACAGGTTTATTTCCGCACGACTGACCGATCCTGACGATCGTGACGCGGTGCGTAAAATCAGTCAGGCGCTGTTCAGGCGCGGTTATTCATGGAATGAAATCCGCAGTGCGCTTGAGCGGCACAGGGCAGAAATACAAGAGGATTGACCGAAAACGGATATGGAAAAAACATTTGCACTGATTTCACTGGGCTGCGCCAAAAATCTTGTCAACAGTGAACAGATGATCTATCTGATGAGCGAGGCGGGATACACACTCGTGTCCGAGCCGGACGGCGCAGACCTCGTAATCGTCAACACCTGCGGCTTTATAGACGCCGCAAAGAGTGAGGCCATAGACACTATTCTGGAAATGGCGGAGCTTAAAAAGGCCGGAAAGCTCGGCGGCCTGATAGTCACCGGCTGCCTTTCCGAGCGCTATAAGGGCACCATTACCGAGGAACTGCCGGAGATTGATGCCGTATTGGGCGTGGGCAGCTTTGCCGATATCGTCAGCGCTGCGGATGCCGTCATGGAAGGCAGACACGCAAGTCTTTTCGGAGACCAGAGCGCACCTATCGATGAGATTCCGCGCGTTGTCTCCACCGGCCCGGGCTGGGCATATCTCCGTATTGCGGAGGGCTGCAACAACTTCTGCGCATTCTGTGCAATCCCGTACATCCGCGGGCGCTACCGCTCAAGGAAAATGGAGGACATCGTAGAAGAAGCCCGCGACCTTGCTGCACACGGCGTGAAGGAGCTTATTGTCATTGCGCAGGATATAACGCGCTACGGCACCGATCTTTACGGCAAGCGCAGTCTTGCGGCACTGTGCAGAGAGCTTTCAAAGATAGACGGCGTTGAATGGATTCGCCTGCACTATCTCTATCCCGACCAGTTCGATGATGAGCTTATCGACGAGCTCGCCTCGAACGATAAGATAGTAAAATATCTCGATATCCCGATTCAGCACATAAACGATAAAATACTCAAGACCATGAACCGCCGCGGAACAGGGGAGGAGATACGCGAGCTTCTCAAGAAGCTGCGCGCACGTATTCCCGGCCTTGTTCTCCGCACAAGCCTTATCTCCGGCCTTCCCAGCGAGGGCGAGGCGGAATTTGAGGAGCTGTGCGATTTCCTGCGCGAAGCACGTATTGAGCGCGTGGGCGTGTTCCCGTTCTCGCCCGAAGAGGGCACTCCGGCCGCAGAGATGGAGCATGTAGATATGGACGAGGCACAGCGCCGCGCTGATCTTATTATGGAGCTGCAGGCACCCATTATGGACGATTTCTGCAACAGCTTTGTCGGGAAAACCATTCGCGTGCTGTGTGAGGGTCTCGATGAGGAGAGCGGAATGCTCGTTGGCCGCAGCTATGCAGACTCTGCCGACATAGACGGACAGGTTGTATTCTCCGGCAGTGCCGAGGCCGGAGAAATGACGGATGTATTGATAAAGAGTACAGATGATGGTATACTCTTCGGCGAGGAGGCAGAAAAATCATGTTGAAAACTACCGCAAACAAGATCACCATGTTCCGCATAATTCTTATCCCCGTGTTTCTCGTGCTTGCCTACACGGGCCATATGTACACGGCACTTGCGGTTTACATAATCGCATGCCTTTCCGATGTTGCAGACGGATACATTGCCCGGCATTATAACCAGGTTTCCGACTTCGGCAAGTTTATGGATCCGCTGGCGGATAAGATGCTTGTTCTGGCCGCGATGTGCTTTTTTATTGAGAACGGTCAGATGCCGGGATGGTGTGTTGCAATAGTCCTTTTCCGTGAGTTTGCCGTTTCCGGGCTTCGCCTTATAGCGGTGGAGCAGGGGAGAGTGATTGCCGCAGCGTGGTCCGGCAAGCTGAAAACCGGCTGTACCATGGTCGGCCTTTCCGCTATGATGCTTTTCTCTGAGATAGAAATGGTTAACATAATATTTACAGCGCTTATTCTTATTACGACCGTCGGCTCCGGAATTCATTATTTCTGGGTGAACAGCGACGTGTTCAAAAATGCTGACTGAAGAGGTAAAATAAAATGAAGCTTTATAATTCTGCGACCCGTAAGAAAGAAGAGTTTGTGCCCAATCATCCCGATATAGTCAAGATGTACACCTGCGGTCCTACGGTGTACCACTACGCACATATCGGCAACCTCCGCTCTTATATCATGGAGGATATACTGGAGAAATATCTGCGCTACATTGGCTACAATGTCAAGCGTGTCATGAATATCACCGATGTCGGCCATCTGACCTCAGATGCAGACGAGGGCGAGGATAAGATGCTCAAGGGTGCACACCGCGAGCATAAGACAGTCATGGAGATTGCAAAGTTCTACACTGACGCTTTCTTCTCTGACTGCGGCAAGCTCAACATCAAGACTCCGGACGTGGTGGAGCCTGCAACAAACTGCATTGATGATTATATCAAGATAATCACCAAGCTGATGGACACGGGTTATGCATATTTTGCCGGCGGCAACGTGTATTTTGACACCTCCAAGCTTGAGCGCTACTACGTGTTCAACGATTTCAACGAGGAAGATCTCGCAGTCGGCGTACGCGAGGGCGTTGACGAGGATACGAACAAGCGCAACAAGAATGACTTCGTGCTCTGGTTCACCAAGTCAAAGTTTGAGGATCAGGCGCTGAAATGGGATTCACCCTGGGGCGTCGGCTATCCCGGCTGGCACATTGAGTGCTCCGGCATATCCATGAAGCATCTCGGCGAGGATCTGGATATCCACTGCGGCGGCATAGATAATGCTTTCCCCCACCACACCAACGAAATTGCCCAGTCTGAGTCCTATCTCGGCCATAAATGGTGCAATTTCTGGATGCATGTTCACCACCTGAACACAGCAACCGGAAAAATGTCCAAGTCCAAGGGCGAGTTCCTCACAGTCTCACTGCTTGAAGAAAAAGGCTATGATCCTCTTGCTTACCGCCTCTTCTGCCTGCAGAGCCATTACCGCAACGGCCTTGTGTTCTCATGGGAGAACCTCGACAACGCACAGACTGCATATAATAAGCTCATCAATCGCGTCGCCGCTCTCAAGCCGGGCGAGGGTGCCGTTGATGAGGAGGCAGCAAAGGCGCTGCGTGAGAAATTCTGCGCCGCACTCGATAACGACCTGAATACTTCTCTTGCAGTTACTGCACTCTACGACGTGCTCAAGTACAAGACCGACGACAACACGAAGCTCGCCATAATCGCAGACTTTGACCGTGTGCTCAGCCTCGGTCTCATAGAGAAGGCAGATAAGCGCCGCGAGGAGCTCAAGCGTGAGCAGGTCGCTGCCGGTGAGTTTACAATAGTGTCCGAATCCGGCGAGGAGAACGCAGAGATCACGGCAAAGATTCAGGCACGTCAGGACGCAAAGAAGGCCAAAAACTACGCCGAAGCCGACCGCATCCGCGAGGAGCTCAAAGCAGAAGGTATAGAGGTCACGGATATTCCCCACGGCGCAAAGTGGAAGAGAATATAAAATAATAAGCTAATACACGTGAAAAGGCTCTCCCCGATATCGGGGAGAGCCTGAATTTTAAATATAATTATTATATTTATAACGCGGCGCGCTGGGCGGGCGTCATGCGGTATTGCGGCTTTACGTGGAAGGCTACCTCGGAGTACTGGCGTGCGCGCTCACGAAGAGAGAAGTTGCCGTCCTGACTGCACCATACGTACAGCTCATGACAGATGAGATCCGTGGCTATTTTGGCCAGCAGCTCCGGCGGTTCTTCTGTTTCGATTATGCCGGAACGGGCACAGTTTTTTGCGAGCGTGGCAAAAAGATTGTCCAGCGCATGCACGGCCTCGCGTATGCCCTCCGGCGATTCAAACTGCATAATAAACAGCGTGCTCGTAAGCTTCGGCCCGAAATAGAGCGCAATGGTGATAAACCGGTCAAAAAGCAGCCAGATGCGCTCAAAATCATTTGCAGCGTCCGCAAATTTTCTGAACTCTTCCTCATTCGTCTGCTGCGGCTTTGAAACCACGTAATCAAGTATGCTGCGCTTGCCCTTAAATACGGTGTAGAAGACGGAACGCGACACGTGCGCTTCCTCACATATCTCGTTTACGCTGACATTGCTGTAGCCCTCTGCTTTGAACAGATCTACTGCACAGCGTACAATGTCCTCTTTCAAGCGAAGTGAAGATTCCTGCAATGAAAACACCCCATTTTCGATTTGTACTGATTCTATGGACATTTTATCAAATATGTCCATAACTGTCAACTGTTCTACAAACTTGTTCGCAAATATTTTGCAGCTTTTTTGTGGGTTTTTACAAATTCACTGCTGTATTATTGACTATTTTCAACAAAAAACGTAATATTTTATCAGCTTAGCACAAATTTAACAAAGCGAATGAGGAACTTTACAGTTTTGATGGAGGCGTAAAGAAGACAATGACCAAAGACGAAAAGATTGCCAAGCTTGGCAAAGAGATTACCGACCGTGCCACGGTTATGATCGGTAAGGACAAGATCACCCCCGAATCCCCCGAGTACATTGGTATTACTTCCGCACTCAAGTACACTGCATACAAGTATGATCAGAAGATGGCTGACGATATCCTTGATATCTGCCTGACCATGAAGAAGCGCGTCCCGATGACTATCGAGCAGCTTGCAGCTAAGAACAAGCAGTTTGACCGTGCATATCTTGAAAAAGCAATGCAGGCAGTCAGCGAGAGCGGCCTTGTCGAGTTCCACTGGGAGAACCTCGACGGCAAGAACCCCAACAACGAGAAGCGCTGGGTACTCGACATGTTCGTCCCCGGCAGCGCCGAGATCATGATGATCAACCCCGAGCAGTCCGACATGTACCCCGAGACCGCCGATTTCTTTGAGCGTATGGCATACCTGCCTCTCGCTGGCATTACCGAGCTCGTACCTCCCGGAGGCGCCGGAATCGGCATGCACGTCATCCCTGTTGAGAAGGCAATCCCCGCAGAGAGCAAGTCCCTGCCTATCGAGCACCTCAGCCACTGGCTGAAGAAGTACGAGGGCCACATCGGCGTATCCGTCTGCTCCTGCCGTAAGCAGCAGCGTATCCGCGGCGAGGGCTCCGGCGACGTAGAAGGCGAGTGGTGCATCGGTGTCGGTGACTTTGCCGACTACTGCCGCGAGACCAACCACGGCCACGACATCACCTATGAAGAGGCAATGGAGATACTACAGAAGGCTGAGGACAGAGGCTATGTCCACCAGATAACCAACATAGACGGCGAGAACAAGATCTTCGGTATCTGCAACTGCGCAGTCGGTGTCTGCAACGCTCTGCGTACATCTCAGCTCTTCAACACTCCCAACCTCTCCGCTTCCGCATACACCGCCGAGAGCGACCCCGAGAAGTGCGTCGCCTGCGGCAAGTGCGTTGAGACCTGCCCCGCCGGCGCAGTCCGCCTCGGCCAGAAGCTCTGCACCAAGGAAGGCCCCATCCAGTACCCGCATCATGAGCTGCCTGATGACACCAAGTGGGGCGAGGATCACTGGAACAAGAATTACAAGAACGAGAACGGCTCCATCCAGACCTGGCCCACCGGCACCGCACCCTGCAAGGTCGCATGCCCGGCACACATCGCAGTTCAGGGCTACATCAAGATGGCATCTGAAGGCCGTTACGCAGATGCACTCAAGCTTATCAAGAAGGACAACCCCTTCCCGGCAGTCTGCGGCAGCATTTGCCGTAAGTACTGCGAGGATGCCTGCACCCGCGGCACCGTTGATAAGCCCCTGGCAATCGATGAGATCAAGAAGTTCATCGCAGAGCAGGATATGAAGGCAGAGCACCGCTACGTGCCGCCCATGAACTCCTGCACTCACGAGAAGTTCGACCAGAAGATCGCAATAATCGGCGCCGGCCCTGCCGGTATGTCCTGCGCATACTTCCTCGCAATTGAGGGTTACAGCCCGGTAGTGTTCGACAAGGAAGCAGCTCCCGGCGGTATGCTCGTCAACGGCATTCCCAGCTTCCGCGTCGGCAAGGACATTGTCAAGTCCGAAATCGACGTACTGCGTGAGATGGGCGTTGAGTTCCGCTGCGGCGTTGAGGTCGGCAAGGACGTCACCATCCAGCAGCTCCGCGAAGAGGGCTTCAAGGCATTCTATGTCGCAGTTGGTCTGCAGAAGGCAGCAAAGCTCAACATCCCCGGCGAAGAGCTCGCTGGCGTTCAGGGCGGTCTTGACTTCCTGCGTGCAGTCAACAAGGACGAGCTTAAGTCTCTCACCGGTGATGTCGTCGTTATCGGCGGCGGCAACGCAGCTATCGACGTTGCACGTGCTGCACTGCGCCTGACCAAGGGCAGCGTCAACATGTACTGCCTTGAGAAGGACGAAGAGATGCCCACCGTTCCCGACGAGAAGAACGCAGGCATTGCAGACGGCGTTGTTATCAACAACTCCTGGGCACCCAAGGCCATCCTCGGCGAGGACGGCAAGGTCACCGGTATTGAGCTTATGCGCTGCGTCTCCGTACGTGATGCAAACGGCAAGTTCGCACCTGTATACGATGAGAGCGAGACCATTACCGTTCCCTGCTCCAACGTTCTCGTTGCAATCGGCCAGCGCTCCGACTACGGCGCAGTTCTCGCAGGCACTGCCGCTGAGACTGCAGACGGCCGCCTCGTCGAGCATGACGGCGTGACCTTCCAGACTGCAGAGTCCGACATATTCGTCGGCGGCGACTGCGCAACCGGCCCGAAGTACACTATCGACGCTATCGCAAGCGGCCGTGAGGGCGCAGTGTCCATCCACCGCTATGTCAACGTCGGCCAGACCCTGACCATCCACCGCAACCTCCGCGAGTTCAAGGAGCTTGACAAGGAGAACGTCACTCTGCCCGCAGAGAAGATAAAGAAGCCCGCACGCGCAGAGGTCGCTATCGACAAGAAGAAGGTCCTCACCATGTGCGATGACCGCGTCACCTTCACCGAGGAGCAGATCAAGGCTGAGGCCTCCCGCTGCCTGAGCTGCGGCCGCAGCGTCGTAGACCCGAACAAGTGCATTGGCTGCGGTATCTGCACCACCAAGTGCGAGTTCGACGCAATTCACCTCAAGCGCAATCGTCCGCAGAACAGCAAGATGGTTCCTGCAGAGGATAAGTTCAAGTGCATCATCCCGTATGCTGCAAAGCGCGAGGTTAAGATCGTCAAGAAGTCTCTGAGCGAGAAGAAATAAAAATTAAAGCATAAAACAAACACAACCGCGGACGCAGCATAATATTACTGCGTCCGCTATGCGCAAAAAGTCAAAAAGTATTTTCCTTTTTGACGGAGGAGGAAGCCCTATGCATGAGCTGAGTATAGTAACATATGTCATAAAGCAGGTGGAGCAGATCGCCAAGGATAACGACCTGACCGATATAGAATCTGTCACGCTGGAGTTTGGCGAGGTGTCCGGTATTGTGCCCGAGTATCTGAGCGATTGCTGGAACTGGTATGCGAAGAAAACACCGATTATTGAGCACACCGAGTTTAAATACGAGATAATTCCGGCAATAACCTGGTGCGACGACTGCAAGACCACATACCCGACCGTGAAATACGGCAAGACCTGTCCCAACTGCGGCAGCGGCAAAACATGGCTTCAGCAGGGGCAGGAAATGAACATAAAGCAAATAGTCGCCTGCTGACGGAGGAGAACAATGGCTGATTACAAAGTATATGAGATAAAAGAGAGCATTTTTAAGGCCAATGACGATGCAGCGGATGTACTGCGCAGTGAGATGAAGCAGAACCACTGCTTCCTGCTGAATCTTATGAGCTCACCCGGAAGCGGCAAGACCACAACTCTTACCCGCACTATAGAGAAGCTGCACGACAAATTAAATATAGGCATCATGGAAGCGGATATCGACTCAGACGTCGACGCGGAGAAAATCTCCCACACCGGCGTAAAACGCGTTATCCAGCTTCACACCGGCGGCATGTGCCATCTTGACGCGGATATGACCCGTCAGGGACTCGACGAGATGGGTGCTGACGATCTTGACCTTGTTGTGCTCGAAAATGTCGGCAACCTTGTGTGTCCTGCAGAGTTTGACACAGGCAGCGCAAAGAACGCCATGATACTTTCCGTCCCCGAGGGACACGACAAGCCCCTTAAATATCCCCTGATATTCCAGGTCTGCGATGCACTGATAATTAACAAAATCGATGTCCTGCCGTATTTTGATTTTGATATGGACAAGGTCAGAGAATTTGCTCTGATGAGAAACCCCAACATAAAAATCTTCCCCATCAGTGCCAAAACCGGCGAGGGTGTTGACGAATGGTGCGAATGGCTCTCTCAGCAGGTCAGCGACTGGAACGGCAAATAATTATATAATTATATAGTTTTTAGATTATGTACTAATTGTGTATATTGTAACAATCAAAAAAGCGTGTTAAAATTGGCTCAGCGATTATAAGAATGCCATACAGACTGCACAAGGCAGTACTATGGCAATGATAGGAGAAATTGTATGAAGGATCTCAAGCATTTGCTCTATTTTGAAAACCTCCTTCAGGAGGCACAGAATGAGCTTATTACGCAGGCCCAGAAAGACGGCAAAATCTGCGTGGCTTACGTCTGCGAAAACACCCCTGAGCCGCTGCTCAATCTTCCGGGCGCATTCTCCACGCGCCTGCGCGCACCGCGTACCGGCTCAATGGAAATGGCGACCTATTACATGACAAGCTTTCTGTGCGAGTACAGCCGTGCACTGCTCGAGCGCGCAATCGAGGGCGGATTTAACTTCGCAGATTGCCTCATCACTCCGGACGGCTGCACTATGATGAACAGAGCAGTCGAGAACATGGAGCTTTTAAAGACTCTCGGCAAGGACAAGGATAAGTTCTTCTTCGAGTACATGGAAATCCCCATGAAGGCCGACGACAACGGCCTGAATCTCTACACGCTCCAGTGCAAGAATCACATTCTCAAGCCCCTGCATGATAACTACGGCATAGATACCTCCGATGCGGCAATTCGCCAGGCTGTTGCCGAGCATAACCGTATTTGCGAGCTTATCCGTGCAATAGGCGACTTCCGCAAGGGCGACAAGCCCCGCATTACCGGCTATGAGTTCCACGTTATCACTCTTGCCACCTATGTTGCCCCCAAGTACCTGCTTATAGACAAGCTCGAGGAGACTCTTGAGGAGCTCAAGACTCGTGAGCCGGACGAAAAGGGCTACCGCGCACGCGTTATGGTAGTCGGCTCCGAGATCGATGACATCAACTTCATCAAGCTCGTAGAGGAGACCGGCGCTTATGTCTGCGCTGACCGCTTCTGCTACGGCTCTCTGCCCGGACGCAATCCCATAGAGCTCACCGATGATGAGGATGCCCTCACGCAGGTCTGCCGCCAGTATATGTATCGTGCCCAGTGCCCCAGATACATGAACACCGCCAAGATGAACGGCCGCCGTGCGTATGTCGATCAGCTCGCCAAGGAATACGGCGCCGACGGCATAATCTATGAGCAGATCAAGTTCTGCGATCCCTGGGCGTATGAGCGCATGATGGGCTCACACATCCTGCATGATGATTACGGCTATCCCGTTTTGTCCGTTGACCGTCCTTACAACATCTCGTCCTCCGGCCAGATGCGTACCCGTGTGCAGGCATTTGTTGAGAGCATCGAGATTAAGACAATTCAGAGAGGTGCAGGGAAATGAGTGATAAGAGAATAGGCTGCGAGAACTTCGGCAAATACTATGTCGAAGGCAAGCGTTACAGAAGCCGCCGTGAGTGGCGCGGCGTTACTGATACCCTTTACGATTACTCCAGATGGCTCTACAACTGGATCAACATGTTCAGGATAGTTCTTGTCAAGCCCCGCAATATCAAGGCTATGTTCCGCTATCGCTGG
Organism: bacterium; assembly: GCA_963590455.1. Lineage (GTDB taxonomy): Bacteria > Bacillota > Clostridia > Oscillospirales > Oscillospiraceae > Limivicinus. The sequence goes on from CAVAPH010000005.1 coordinate 21,659, forward strand.
ATGGCGAACTATCTGGCTGTCCCCATGATGATTGACCGTCACACTCAGGGCCTGCGCGGTGAGCATCTGCGTATCTGCCATGCCGAGCAGGACGTCATCGTCGAAGACGTTGCAAAGCTGCTTGATAAGCTCTTCCGCGGCGACCGCCGTATAGGAAACGACACCGAGTTCTCCAAGAAGGTTGTTCTTATCGACGAAAACGAGATGCAGTCACTTATGATGGGCTTCCCGACTCTGGTTCCGCTCAGCCGTGAGATCGCATCGACCTACATCCCGGTTCTCCTTAACCAGCGCGCTGCCATACACTATATAGACGTTGCGCAGGAGTACGGTCTTGCAGGCGATGTCTGCCCGATGCCTGAGGCAGAGGCCGGCGTCTCCATCGATGATGATGCACCTATCCTCGGCGCATGCGCTGTGCAGTGCAACACCACCTGCGACGGTTCACTTCTCGGCAACGGCGTTATCTCCAAGCGTATGGAGCTTGAGGACGGCATCCCCGTCTTCCAGCTTGCGACTCCGCTGCGCCACACCAATGAGGACGTTCAGGAGTACGCAGCACAGGAGATCCGCAACGCGATCGCCTTTGTTGAGGAGCACACCGGTGAGAAGTGGGATTGGACGCATTACTTTGAGTGCGCAAAGCGCGTGAACTACGCGACCAAGTGCCGCCTGGAGTGGCTTGAGATGAGCAAGTCTCCCTATCCGCAGGTCTTCGGCTCCAACCTCGCTCTTTACACCGAGACAAACTACATGGCAGTCAGCGGCAGACTTGCAGTGTTCGAAGAGACTGACCGCAAGATCATGAAGCTTGCCGAGAAGGCATATAAGAAAAAGAAGATGGTGGCAAACGAGTATCGCCACAGAGCCATTGTTTGGGGCGTTCAGTCTCATTACTACATGGATCTGCTTGTCTGGATGCTCAACTGCTGGGGCATAGTACCTCTCACCGATATGCTCTCCATGGACAACACCAAGATGATAGCGGAAGAGGATACGCCTGAGAACCGCGAGCAGGCTATATACGACATTGCAATGCTCACCGAAAAGATGATCATGCGCAACCGCACCCACGGCGGCTACAAGGTTCTGCTTGACGACCTCTGGGAGATCGTTGAGGAGTTCAACGCAGACATGGTCATTCTCTGGGAGCATATGAGCTGCAAGGCTCTCGACGGTATGCACGGCCTCTTTGAGGAGCGCGCACGTGATCTCGGCATCAACCTCGTCTGGGTTTCCCACGACCTGTTTGACCCGCGCGTGGTTTCCCGTCAGGGCGTCCGCGACCAGATCAATACCTACATGCGCACCGTTATGGGTGAGGAACCTGTTGATCCGTCCCTTGAAGTCCTCCACGATGAGGAATCATGGTAAAATAGGAGGCTAAAATCATGGAAAAAGTTAAAAACGCGGCTCTGAAGCTTTTCGTAAAGCTTTTAATCGCAGCTGTCAGCATATTTGTCGTGACCTTTGTCGTCTATTTCTTCAACCTTGATATGAAGCTCACCAGCGTTATGGAAGGCTTTATGCTCAAGCATTACGATAAGATAGACAGAGACCAGCACCTGTAAAGGAGATTATCCCGGTTCCGTTCATATCGGAGCCGGGATTTTTTGCTCATATATACATATACAGCAAAACGCCGCCCTTTTGGGGCGGCGTTCGCGCTGGAAAGAAAATGAGGTATGAGGAAAAGTGAAGTAGCAGTATATATGCGGCTTATACTCCGAAGAGGAGATCGCCGTATGTCGGGAACGGCCAGTATTTTTCGGCGGTGAGGGTTTCCGCCTCGTCCGCAGGGACTCTCACAAGACTCATCTTGGGGATAATCTCGTCGCGGATGAAATTGGCCTGTGCTGTAATATCGCCGGACATGCTCAGCTTGACCAGCGCACTGTCGAGATCATCGACGGCATCATCTATCTGGCTGAGCAGATCGGAAAGACGGGTAATGCGTTTGGCTTCATAGCTGCAATCTGCGCCCACTGCGTCCTTTTTGGCCTTGGCGGCAGCTGCGAGATCTGATACGTAAGACTCAATGGCGGGCATAATCTCTTTTCTCGCCATATCAACCATGGTGTGTGCCTCGATGGTGACAGTCTTGCAGTAGTTCTCCATCATTATCTCGTAACGGGACTTGATCTCGGCCTCAGACATGACCTTGTGCTTCGTGAGCAGGTCAACGTTCTTCTTTTCGAGAACAACGGGCATGCAGTCGGGAGTGGTGCGCAGGTTGAGCAGACCGCGCTTCTCGGTTGCTTCCTTGATCCAGCTGTCGTCATAGCCGTTGCCGTTGAAGATAATGCGCTTGTGATCGGTGATGCACTTCTTTATCATGTCGTGCAGAACTGCGTCAAAATCGTCGGCCTTTTCAAGCTCGTCGGCGAATACACGCAGAGATTCTGCAACGGAGGTGTTGAGCATGATGTTTGCGCAGGCGATGGAGTTGGAGGAGCCGAGCATACGGAACTCAAACTTGTTGCCGGTGAATGCGAAAGGAGAGGTACGGTTGCGGTCTGTAGTGTCGCGGGTGAAGCGCGGCAGCACGTGTACGCCGAGCTTGAGCTGAGATCTCTCTGCACCTGCATACGGCTTGTCGCCCTCGATGGACTCAAGAACCTCTGTCAGCTCATCGCCGAGGAAGATAGATACGACTGCGGGAGGCGCCTCGTTTGCGCCGAGACGATGGTCATTGCCGGCAGTGGCAACGCTCATGCGGAGAAGATCCTGATAATCGTCTACTGCCTTGATGATTGCACACAGGAAGACAAGAAACTGTGCGTTATCGTGAGGAGTTGCGCCGGGGGAGAGAAGATTGATGCCGGTATCGGTAGCGATGGACCAGTTGTTGTGCTTGCCGCTGCCGTTTACGCCTGCAAAGGGCTTCTCATGCAGCAGGCACACAAGACCGTGCCTGTCGGCGACCTTCTGCATGACCTCCATTGTCAGCTGGTTGTGGTCGGTGGCAACGTTTACGCTGCTGTATATCGGGGCCAGCTCATGCTGTGCCGGTGCAACCTCGTTATGCTCGGTCTTTGCCAGAACGCCGAGCTTCCACAGCTCCTCGTTGAGGTCTGCCATATATGCTTCCACTCTCGGCTTGATTGCGCCGAAGTAGTGGTCGTCAAGCTCCTGACCCTTGGGAGGCTTTGCACCGAAAAGCGTGCGGCCGGTAAAAATCAGATCCTTGCGCTTGAGGTACATCTCCTTGTCAACAAGGAAGTATTCCTGCTCGGGACCGACGCTGGGCTTTACGCACTTTACGTCGTCCTTGCCGAACAGATGCAGTATGCGTACAGCCTGCTTGTTGAGTGCTTCCATGGAGCGCAGAAGCGGGGTCTTCTTGTCAAGTGCTTCGCCGCCGTAGGAGCAGAATGCCGTGGGGATGCAAAGGGTTTTGCCCTTGATGAATGCATAAGAAGTCGGGTCCCATGCCGTATATCCGCGTGCCTCGAAGGTCGCGCGCAGACCGCCGGAGGGGAAGGAGCTTGCATCCGGCTCGCCCTTTATAAGCTCATCACCGGAAAACTCCATTATTACGCGGCCGTCAGGGGACGGGGCGATAAAGCTGTCGTGCTTCTCTGCGGTGATGCCGGTCATCGGCTGGAACCAATGAGTGAAGTGCGTTGCACCGTGCTCAACTGCCCAGTCCTTCATGGCCTGTGCAACGGCGTCTGCAACCTTTGAGTCAAGGTGTTCGCCCTGATCAATCGTTTTTCTCAGTGACTGATATACATCAGATGAAAGCGTTGCCTTCATCACTCTGTCGTCAAAAACCAAACTGCCGAAATAATCGGAAACTGTACTCATACCCGTCGATCCTTTCATTTTCATTTATTTAACCGCCTGCCGCGGTGGGAAAAAAGAAAAGGCGCTGACTCGTCAGAGATATCCTCTGAGGCGTCAGCGCCTTTAATGTGCTGTAATATACGCCTCTTTTATTCAGCTGTCAAGAGAAAATTTCGCTAAATCTGAAATTTATTTTCCGCTGTCGCCGTAGTTCGTCAGTACGCGTGCAGACGGGTCGTTTACGTTGCAGCCCTCCCATGATTTGTTGGGCATCCAGAACGTAGGTATCATCTCAGACTGACCGGGATAGTGCTTTTCAAAAAGCTCTCTGTACAGCAGAGATTCTTTAGTGAAGGGGCGCGCATGTGTGTATGCGGCGCTTTTTTCCTCAAATTCCTCGTCTGTATACAGCCCCTCTGCGTACTCCTTGAGATAGTCCACCATTGAGTGACCGACAGCGTCCGAAAACGCAGCCTTTTCACGGTAGAGTATATCGTGAGGCAGATAGTCGCCCTCAAATGCGTGACGCAGGAGGTATTTGCCCTTATGATATGTGTTGAGCTTCTTCTGCGGGTCTATTGCCATAACGTATTTTACAAAGTCCAGGTCACCGAAGGGGACGCGGGCCTCGAGAGAGTTTACTGAAATGCATCTGTCTGCGCGAAGAACGTCATATACGTGCAGCTCCCTCACGCGCTTCTCGGCCTCAGCCTGAAATGCCGCAGCGGACGGCGCAAAATCCGTGTATTTATATCCAAACAGCTCATCGGAAACCTCACCTGTCAGCAGAACGCGCACGTCGGTGTTCTCATGAATCCATTTGCACATCAGGTACATGCCCATGCTGGCACGAATGGTGGTTATATCATAAGTGGCCAGCAATGCAACAACGTCCTCAAGCGCGTCAAAAACCTGCTCCTTGGTCATGATTATTTCCGTGTGATCGCTGCCAATGTAATCTGCAACCTCTCTGGCGTATTTCAGATCGATTGCGTCGTACTTCATGCCGACGGCAAATGTGCGAATGGGTGCTGAGAGCTTCTTCTGGGCAATCGCGCAAACAAGCGAGGAGTCAAGGCCGCCGGAGAGCAGAAAACCGAGCTTTGCATCAGAGACGAGCCTTTTTTCAACAGCCGCCGTGAGCTTATCGTGTATGTTCTTGCACACGGTTTCAAGATCGTCATAGCAGACGGCTGCAGGACGTGAAATATCACAGTAGGGGATGAACTCGCCGTGTATATAATAGTGTCCCGGCGGGAAGGGCATAATGCGTGCGCACAGACCCATAAGGTTCTTCGGTTCGCTTGCAAAAATCATCGTCCCGCGCTCGTCCTTGCCGTAATAGAGCGGTCGTATGCCGATAGGGTCACGCGCCGCGATAAATTCACCGGACTGCGCATCGTAGATTATCATCGCAAATTCTGCGTCGAGCTTTGCAAACATATCCGTGCCGTACTCCCGGTACATCGGCAGTATGATTTCGCAGTCGGAATCGCTCGTAAAGCTGTACTTGGCAGAAAGCTTTTCCTTTTCTTTTTCATAACCGTACAGCTCACCGTTGCACACGGCGTAGCTCCCGTCCAGCTCGAACGGCTGCATGCCGGCCTCGCTCAGATCCATGATTGACAGCCGGTGAAATGCCAGCAGTCCGTCTCCGGCCTCTACAATTTTGCTCATGTCCGGCCCGCGTGATACGGTTTTTTCAAACGCAGCCTTAAAGGCAGAAAAAGAGACACAACTTCCGCAATACCCCATAATTGAACACATGATCTTTTCCTCCGAAAAAAATCTGGCATACAATAGGGCAAGTGCCGCGCTCGCTGTGCCACCTATCTTTTATCTCTTGTTCGACCTCTGACAAGGCCTGTCCCATTAACGCCGGGAGTCGCGGCGCACTTACTCGGAAAATAATAAATTATTATAATCTTTTATTATAATCTTTTATTATAATCTTTTGGGCTTGCAGCTCATCGGGTGTTATTCGCGCAATCTCCGCTGCACGGCTTTCAGCTGTTGCCATGCTCTCTGTGAGTGAGCCTTTGCGTTACTTGTCCCGATTCAAACGCTTTTTGATTTTATTTTTTAGCTGTTTTTCGGCTCGTAAATAAAAAGCCCGAAAAAACAAAAAAGAAGACAAAAACGGTCAGAGATATCCCTCTGAGGCGCCTTTGCCTTCGATGGCGGTACTATACGCCGTGCAAATTGATTTGTCAAGCATTATTTTTTATTTTTCTCATTTTTACCGGTGAATACCATTGACAAAACGGCTGTATTGCTGTAATATCCCGGCGTGGACACAGACGTTCATCGGGGGAGTAGTGCGTCCATTTCCCGGTGAACGTTATTTTGTTTGTTCAATGTTTCCTTAAAATGGAGAAGGGAGCTTGGCCATATGAGATACTCCGCACAGGAGGTTAGGCAGTACGTTGAACAGGCCGACGTGAAATTCATTCGCCTGGCATTTTGCGACGTATACGGACGGCAGAAGAATATTGCCATAATGCCGGGAGAGCTTGAGCGGGCGTTTGACACCGGAATTGCATTTGATGCATCGGCCGTTGCGGGCTTTGGCGGGGCAGTGCGCTCGGATCTTTTCCTGCGTCCGGATCCCGATACTCTCGCACGTCTGCCGTGGAGACCGGAGACGGGGCGTGTGGTGCGTATGTTTTGCGATGTGACGCAGCCTGACGGTACGCCTGCGGCCTGCAATACGCGCGGAATACTCAGAAATGCTGTTGAGAGCGCGTCGAAGCGCGGCATCAGCTTTGCTTTCGGGCCTGAAATGGAGTTCTATCTCTTCAAGAACGGTCCCGACGGTGAACGCACGGACAGCCCGTGCGACAATGCCGGATATATGGACATCGCACCCGACGACAAGGGCGAGAACGTCCGGCGTGAGGTATGCCTTATGCTTGAGGAGATGGGTGTGCGCCCGGAATGCTCTCATCACGAGGAGGGCCCGGGACAAAACGAGATAGATTTTCGCTATTCCGATCCTCTCAGCGCAGCGGACAACGCATTGACATTCCGCACTGTCGTAAAAACCGTCGCTGCGGGCTACGGACTGACGGCGGACTTTTCTCCGAAGCCTCTTCCTGAGCGACCGGGGAGCGGGATGCATATCAATTTCTCCGCAAAGGCGCGCAGCGGTGCAGACTGCATGCCGCAGGTAATCGCCGGAATCCTGGATAAGGTCGCGGAGATGACACTGTTTTTAAACCCTGTTGAAAGCTCGTACCTGCGCCTTGGCGGGTCAAAGGCTCCGGGATATATCACATGGTCCACGGAAAACCGTTCCCAGCTTATCCGCATACCGGCGGCAACCGGTGAATTCCGCCGTGCGGAGCTTCGCTCACCGGACCCAATGACGAATCCGTATATCGCATTTGCACTTATGATATACGCGGGAGTTTACGGTATAGACAAGCTGCTGCCTCTGCCGGACAGCACGGATCTGAATCTCTATACCGCACCTGAGGATCTGCTGGCGAGCCTAAAGCATTTGCCGCATTCTCTCTATGAGGCAAAAAAAGCGGCAAGAGCGAGCGACTTTATCAAAACCTGTCTGCCAGAGGAGCTTATAGCCTTCTACTGCGGCTGACAGAGCGGGACAACACGACTACGGGAGGGAGTGAGCGCGGATGGTATTCCGGGAACGAACCTATAGCGTGCTGATAGTATCGGCGTCTGACAGCTTTAATAACGCGCTTACGAATCTTCTGCCGATGACGGACTACTGGCCTGTCAGTACGGTGAAGAATGCCTCGAGTGCGCGGCGCGCCGTGATGGAGCGTGAGTATGATATAGTTGTGGTCAATACGCCGCTGCCGGATGAATTCGGCTCAAAATTCGCAATAGAGGTCTGCACCTCGGGCAATGCGGGCGTTCTCCTGCTTGTTAAAAATGAGCAGTTTGAGGAGGTTTATGACCGTGTGATGGAGCATGGCGTCCTCACGCTTGCAAAGCCTACATCCTCGCAGATGATTGCGCAGTCAATGCGCACGCTCTGCACCATGCGCGAACGTTTGCGTATGGTCGAGGAAAAACAACAGTCCGTTGAGGACAAAATCAGCGAGATACGCCTTGTCAACCATGCAAAATGGCTGCTCATTGAGTGCCTGAGCATGACGGAGGCAGAGGCGCAAAGATATATAGAGAAAAAGGCAATGGATGCGCGTATCTCGAAAAAAGAAATGGCAGAAAGCATAATCAAAACCTATGAATGAAATCCCACGAAGGAGTGAAAGAGATGACTAAGTACATTTTTGTAACCGGCGGTGTTGTGTCCGGCCTCGGCAAGGGCATCACTGCCGCCTCTCTCGGCAGACTGCTCAAGGCGAGAGGCCTGAAGGTCGCCGCACAGAAGCTTGACCCATATATCAACGTTGACCCCGGCACGATGAGCCCGTACCAGCACGGCGAAGTTTACGTCACCGAGGACGGTGCGGAGGCCGACCTTGATCTTGGCCACTATGAGCGCTTCATCGATGAAGATCTGAACAAGTTCTCCAATCTCACCACCGGCAAGGTATACTGGAACGTACTGAACAAAGAGCGCCGCGGCGAATATCTCGGCTCGACGGTGCAGGTTATCCCTCACATTACAAACGAAATAAAAGATTTTGTTTACCGCGTCGGCAATGAAACAAATGCGGATGTGGTTATAACAGAAATCGGCGGCACTATAGGTGACATTGAATCCCAGCCCTTTATCGAGGCAGCAAGACAGGTCTCATTGGAGGTGGGTCGGGAAAACAGCCTCTTCATACATGTCACTTTGGTGCCGTTTTTGCGTGGCTCCGATGAACACAAGTCAAAGCCCACACAGCACTCCGTCAAGGAGCTGCAGGGCATGGGCGTAAGCCCTGATATAATAGTCCTGCGCTGCGATGAGCCGCTCGAGGAATCTATTTTCAAGAAAATATCGATGTTCTGCAACGTCAAGCCTGACTGCGTCATAGAAAATATAACTCTGCCCTTCCTGTATGAGGCCCCCCTCATGCTCGAAGCCGAGAACTTCTCAGCCATCGTCTGCCGTGAGCTCGGCATAGACGCGCCTGCACCTGATCTGAAGGAATGGACAGAAATGGTGGAGCGCATAAAGAACCGCAGCGGCGAGGTCGAAATCGGTCTTGTCGGCAAATACGTCCAGCTGCATGACGCATATCTGTCCGTCAATGAGGCTCTCAGCCATGCAGGCTATGCCCTCAACACAACTGTGCATGTGCACTGGATAGATTCCGAAACTCTCAACGAGTCGAACTACGAGCAGGTTCTCGGTGATCTTGACGGTATACTTGTCCCCGGCGGCTTCGGCGGCCGCGGAATTTCCGGCATGATACTTGCCGCCCGCTACGCAAGAGAGCACAACAAGCCCTATTTCGGCATATGCCTCGGCATGCAGATTGCCGTCATCGAATACGCAAGAGACGTCGCCGGCATCACGAATGCAGACTCCGGCGAGTTTGACGAGCTTTGCCCCAACAAGGTCATCGACTTCATGCCGGGCCAGAGCGAAAATATAGATAAAGGCGGCACGCTGCGTCTCGGCGCATACCCCTGCGTCATAAAAGAGGGTACAACCATGCAGCGCTGCTACGGCTCTCTTGAAATATCCGAGCGCCATCGTCACCGCTATGAGTTCAATAACGACTACCGCGAGGTGCTCTCAAACTGCGGCCTGACGCTTTCCGGCCTTTCACCTGACGGCAGACTCGTCGAGACAGTCGAGCTCAGCGACAGACCCTTCTTTGTCGGCGTGCAGTTCCATCCTGAGTTCAAGTCCAGACCCAACAAGGCTCACCCACTCTTCTACGGCTTTATCAAGGCTGCAAAGGATGAGCATGAGAGGAGAGCAAAGTAATGTGCGGCATTGTCGGATTTACAGGGACACAGCAGGCTGCGCCCATTCTGCTTGAGGGACTCAAGCGCCTTGAGTACAGAGGCTACGACTCTGCCGGCATCGCCGTGCAGGGAAAAGATAAAATCAACACGTTCAAGTGCAGCGGTCATCTTGAGAATCTTTTCAACATGACCGACAGCGGAAAGTCCGTTGACGGCATGTGCGGCATCGGACACACTCGCTGGGCAACGCACGGTGCACCCACGGTCACCAATGCGCACCCCCATGTCTCCAATGACGGCCACTTTGCCGTCGTACACAACGGAATAATTGAAAATTACGCGGAGCTGCGCGATGAGCTTACTGCCAAGGGCTTTGTCTTCCACAGTGAGACAGATACCGAGGTTGTCGTACACCTGCTCGACATGTATTACGCCGGAAATCTCAAGCGTGCTGTCATGAAGACCGTGGCACGCCTTGAGGGCTCATACGCGCTGGGCATCGTCTGCGATGAATGCCCGGGCGAGCTCTACGCCGTAAAATCTGCAAGCCCGCTTGTTATCGGTGTCGGAGCGGGAGAAAACTATTTCGCCTCCGACGTCACGGCACTTATCGGGCACACCCGTAATGTAATCTATCTCGAGGACGGTGACTTTGCATCTGTCACTCCCGATAAAATCAGTATTTTTGACTGCACAGGCAGAGAAATACACCGCGATGTCTCGCGTGTGCTCTGGAATACAGAGGCTGCCGAAAAGGGCGGCTATGAGCATTTCATGCTCAAAGAAATAATGGAGCAGCCGCGCGCCGTCAAGGCCACGATCGAGCCGCGTATTCGTGACGGCCGTATAGAGCTTGAGGGATTTAATCTCACCGATGACGAGCTCCACGGCATTAATCATATTGTCATCACCGCCTGCGGTTCCGCATATCACGCGGGCTGCGTCGGACGCTACGTGATCGAGGAGCTCTGCCGTATCCCGGTCCAGGTCGAGCTTGCAAGCGAGCTGCGCTACAGAAATCCGATTATAGACGAGCATACTCTGCTTATCGTAATCTCCCAGTCCGGCGAGACGGCAGATACCATCGCCGCGCTTAAGGAATGCAAGCAGCGCGGTGCGAGAACGCTCGCAATCGTAAACGTCGTCGGCAGCACTATCTCCAAGCTTGCCGACAGTGTGCTCTATACCTGGGCAGGCCCGGAAATTGCCGTTGCAACGACAAAGGGATATACGACTCAGCTTGCGGTCCTTGATCTTTTTGCAGTTTATATGGCAGAAAGACTTGGCAGAATCGACGAGATGCGTTATAATAATTTGGTTAAGGGAATTTGCGCCCTGCCGGAGCGCTGCCAGAGGGCTATAGACCTCAACAGTCAGGTCAGCCGTCTTGCAGATATGTATCACACGCAGAGTGCTCTTTTCTTCATCGGCCGCAATCTCGACTATGCTGCCAGCCTTGAGGCATCGCTCAAGCTCAAGGAAATAAGCTATATCCACTCCGAGGCATACGCCGCGGGTGAGCTTAAGCACGGCACTATAGCTCTCATTGATGAAAACCGTCTTGTTGTCGCCCTCTCGTGCCAGACACGTCTTTTTGAAAAGCTCATGAGCAATATAAAAGAGGTCAAAGCACGCGGCGCGCAGGTGCTTGCACTGGCGCAGGAAGGGGAGCGGCGCATTTTTGCCGAGGCAGATGAAGTTATGCTTGTCCCGAATACGGATCCGCTCCTGATCCCGCTTCCTGAAATCGTACCGCTGCAGCTTTTTGCGTACTATGTGGCAAAGGCGAACGGCTGTGATATAGATAAACCCAAGAACCTCGCAAAATCAGTCACCGTGGAGTGAAGTTAATGTCAGAAATATATGAAAACCCGCTGTGCAAGCGCTATGCCAGCCGCGAAATGCAGGAGATCTTCTCTGATGACAGAAAGTTTTCCACATGGCGAAAGCTCTGGCTTGCCCTTGCAGAGAGTGAGCAGCAGCTCGGTCTTGATATCAGTGATGAGCAGCTTGAGGAAATGCTCGCTCATCTCTATGATATCGACTATGAGGCCGCTGCAAAGCGTGAGCATGAGGTCAGACATGATGTCATGGCGCATATTTACGCCTTCGGTCTGGCCTGCCCCAAGGCAAAGCCGATTATACACTTGGGCGCAACCAGCTGCTATGTCGGCGATAATACCGATGTAATTATTCAGCGCGACGCGCTTTTGCGCATCCGCCGTCTGCTGCTGAGCGCAATATCGGCGCTTGCTGACTTTGCCGAAAAGTACAAGGCCCAGCCTGCGCTTGCGTACACGCATTTTCAGGCGGCGCAGCCTACCACCATCGGCAAGCGCGCAACGCTCTGGATGCAGGATCTTGTCATGGACCTTGAGCATCTGGACTTTGCCATCTCACATTTAAAGCTGCTCGGCTGCCGCGGAACAACCGGCACTGCGGCAAGCTTTCTCGAACTCTTCGACGGCGACACCGAAAAGGTGCGCAGCCTTGAAAAGCTCATTGCAGAGAAAATGGGCTTTGACTCCGTTTATGCAGTCAGCGGGCAGACATATACACGTAAAGCGGATTATTTCACACTCTCCGTCCTCTCCGGCATTGCGCAGAGTGCAATGAAATTCTCCGGCGATATCCGTCTTCTCTCTCACCTCAAGGCGGTTGACGAACCGTTTGAGGCAAAGCAGGTCGGATCGTCTGCAATGGCGTACAAGCGCAACCCCATGAGATCCGAGCGTATCACGTCCCTTGCACGCTACGTCATTGCCGACACGCTCAATCCGGCCATGACCGCCGGCACTCAGTGGCTTGAGCGCTCGCTTGATGACTCGGCAAACCGCCGCATCAGCATCCCCGAGGCGTTTCTGGCAACTGACGGACTTCTTACGCTCTATATAAACGTTATCAGCGGCTTGAAGGTCTATCCCAAGGTGCTCGAAAAGCAGCTCATGGAGGAGCTTCCATTTATGGCAACCGAGGACATTCTTATGTGCTGCGTCAAAAAGGGCGGCGACAGACAGCAGCTGCATGAGGCTATACGCAGCCATTCCGTCGCGGCAGGGCTTGCCGTGAAAGAACAGGGCGCGAACAACGATCTGCTCGACCGTATTGCGTCAGACCCGATATTCAATATCAGCCGTGAGGAGATTGAGGAGCTTCTCCGGACTGACGGATTTACCGGCATGGCGCGTGAGCAGACTGAGGATTATCTTCTTCAGGTGCGTGCGCTTCTGGCGGAGAACGCGGATTTCCTCGGCAAGAGGGAAGAGGGAACCGTAAACGTCTGAGCGTTTTAATTCGTTAGCAAAAATAATTGATATATGAGGCTAAAATCTGAGGTATTGCAGGAAAAAGTGAAAGGAGCATATTATGCTTACAGCAATCGTAGGTATCAACTGGGGTGACGAGGGAAAGGGCCGCATGGTCGACCTGCTCTCTAAGGACTATGATATCATCTGCCGCTATCAGGGCGGAAATAATGCCGGTCACACCGTTGTCAATGAAAAGGGCAAGTTCATACTCAATCTTCTGCCCTCCGGCATTCTCCGTGACACCACCGTCAATATAATCGGCAACGGCGTTGTGGTCGATCTGGAGCATCTTTACAATGAGTGCAAGAAGCTGCGCGATGCAGGCATCAGCATTACACCGGACAATCTGAAAATCAGTGATCGTGCGGTTATCTGCATGCCCTATCACAAGCTTCAGGATATAATGGAGGAGGAGCGTCTTGCAGACAGAAAGTTCGGCTCCACTCGCCGCGGAATCGCTCCTGTCTATTCCGATAAATACATGAAGAAGGTTCTCCGTATGGATGACCTGCGCCACCCGGAGACTCTGCGCGAGAAGGTCACTGATCTTGTCGAGTGGAAGAATATCACTGTTACAGGATATAATCACGAGGCCATCAAGGTCGATGATATCATGGATTGGCTCAAGACCTACGGTGATGCTGCTCTGCCATACATCTGCGATGTCCCCGATTATCTCAGCAATGCCGTCGAGAGCGGCAAAAACGTCATGTTTGAGGCTCAGCTCGGCGCTCTGCGTGATATAGAATTCGGTATCTATCCCTACACGTCGTCATCCACAACTCTTGCGGCATACGCTCCCATCGGTGCCGGCGTCCCGGGTGCCAAGCTCGGCGAGACCATCGGCATTATGAAGGCATATTCCACCTGCGTCGGCGAAGGCCCCTTCACGGTTGAAATGTCCGGCGAAGAGGCTGAACAGCTGCGCAAGGCAGGCGGCGAGTACGGCGCTGCAACCGGCAGACCCCGCAGAGTCGGTGCGTTTGACATTCCTGCGTCCAGATACGGCGTCAAAGTTCAGGGCGCGGATTATATCGCCCTGACCAAGCTGGATGTTCTCAGCTACATGGACAAGATCCCCGTGTGTGTCGCTTATGACATAGACGGCGAGATTACCAAGACTTTCCCGGTCGGCGATCGCCTTAACCGCGCAAAGCCAGTTACAGAGTATGTCCCCGGCTTCGGCGATGTCTCCGGCTGTCGCAGTGTTGAAGATCTCCCTGCCGCTGCAAAGAACTACATTGCCTACCTCGAAAAAGAGGTCGGCTGCCCGATAAAGTACGTCTCCGTCGGTGCAGAGCGCGACGAATACGTAAAGATGTTCTGATTCTGATAGTTAAACGGCTAAAAGCTTGGAGGAAATAAATGGCTTCACAGACAGTATTAATATTGGATTTCGGCGGGCAGTATAAGGAGCTTATCGCAAGGCGCGTGCGTGAATGCTCAGTGTACTCCGTTGTGCGCTCCGGCGAGATAAGCGCGGATGAAATTCGCAGCATTGCGCCTATCGGCATCATCCTCACCGGCGGCCCGAACAGCGTCTATGACCCCGAATCTCCGCACTGCGACAAAGAAATATTCAACCTCGGCATTCCTGTGCTCGGCATCTGCTACGGTGCCCAGCTCATGGCTTGGACTCTCGGCGGCAAGGTCGTAACCTGCACCACGAGCGAATACGGCAAGACTAAAATGCAGGTAGATACGTCGTCTTTCCTCTTCAAAGGTCTTGACGCGGCACAGATAGGACTTATGAGTCACACCGACCAGATAGATGTCCTGCCTGAAAACTTCATCTCCATTGCCCATACTGAAACCTGCCCCAACGCCGCAATGGCAAACTACGACAGGCGTCTCTATGCTTTCCAGTTCCACCCTGAAGTGGAGAGCACTCCGCACGGCACCGAGATGATTCGCAGCTTCCTCTATGAGGCCTGCGGTGCGGTCGGCGATTACAATCTCAAGAATCTTGAGCTTGAGCTGATAGAAAAGGTGCGTGCCCAGGTGGGTGATGCGCATGTTATACTCGGCCTTTCCGGCGGTGTTGACTCCTCGGTGTGCGCGGCACTGCTCTCCAAGGCTATTCCCGGCCAGCTCCACTGCATCTTTGTTGACCACGGCCTTATGCGTAAAAACGAAGGCGACGAGGTCGAACAGGCATTTGCGGGCCGTGACCTCCATTTTATCCGTGCAAATGCGCAAAAGCGTTTCCTCGATGCACTCAGCGGTGTAACCGATCCCGAGAAGAAGCGCAAGATTATCGGCGCGGAGTTTGTGCGTGTGTTTGAGGAGGAGGCAAAAAAGCTACCCAACATCCGCTTCCTTGCACAGGGCACTATTTACCCTGACGTAATAGAATCCGGCGGAAGCAAGGCCGCAACCATAAAGAGCCACCATAATGTCGGCGGTCTGCCCAAAGACATGGGCTTTGAAGGCGTTGTTGAGCCTCTTCGCGGACTTTTCAAAGATGAGGTGCGTGCCCTCGGCCGTCAGCTCGGTCTGCCCAGAAGCTTTGTTGAGCGCCAGCCGTTCCCCGGCCCCGGTCTTGCAGTGCGTGTAATGGGTGAGATTACCGAAGAGAAGCTCAGCATCCTCCGCGAGGCAGACGCAATCTTCCGTGAAGAAGTCAGCCGACGCCGTATCAAGGCAGATCAGTATTTCGCAGTGCTGACGGATATCCGTTCCGTCGGCGTCGTCGGTGATTTCCGCACCTATGACTACACCGTAGCCCTCCGCGCCGTCCGCACGTCAGACTTCATGACCTGCGAGTACGCCCCCATCTCCCACAAAGTCCTCGGCACAGTCTCCGCCCGCATAGTAAACGAAGTAAAAGGCGTAGGCCGCGTAGTATACGACATCACAGGCAAACCCCCTGCAACGATAGAATGGGAATGATTTCAGAAGTCCGAAAAGCCTTGATATTACAAGCTTTTTTGACGGTTGATAGTCGAAATGATACCGATTTGATACGATAAATCTTCATTCCCCGAAAAATGCATTTAGAGGGAATCCCTCCTGAATGAACGCTTATGTTCACTCGGGAGGGATTTTTTATGCCTTCGGTTTTCTGTTCGGGAAGGAGTCCTCCATCCATTGGGTGAATTCTTCCGGAGAAATTTTGCCCGCAGAGCAATCATCCCGCAGACGGATTGCCTGGTACTTCCACTTCTTGAAGTCGGCTTCCTTGATCTGTCGGACGCGTACTCTGGCGGCATAGCGCTTGTAGTAGCGGTTGTAAATTGGGATCGCCTTATCGTCCGCAATTTTGGCTTTGTATTTTTCTGCGGCGGCCAGTTCCTGACAGGTACGGGTTCCACCATTGGGGATTCTGCTGCAGTAGTTGGTATCGTAATTTCCCTTCATGATAAAGTACTTGCCGCAGCGCTTGCATTTCCGAAAATGGATGTTTTGCTCCAACATTTTCGTAAATTCCAGCTCGAGGATATCGGCAATGGAAGAAAAGCGGTATTCGACATTTATGAAGCGTGGGATCTGAATTCTTGCGAGCAGCTCATTCAAAGGAATTCCAAACTTGTCGGACAGAGCAACAGCATCCTCCGATGACTTCAATGGCCCTCCAAGACGTTTCAGGAAGTCTGCGGACGGCATGCCATACGGCATCATGGAATCGCTCATCTGCCATACAGAAAAGGACAGGATTTCCTTTCTTAAGCTGTATGGAGGCAGACCGTGTAAATCACGATACAAAACATACCGCTCGGATGGATAGAGAGAACCAAGTGCATCGGGATATAAGGTCTCATCGAAACAGAACTCGATCAGCTCCAGGTATTCCTTTTGCAGCGTCAGCAGATAATTCCCATACCACTTCAGTTCTTCAATCGGAAGAAGTGAGCTGTCAAATTTGGGCGGACAGATGGCGGAGTACAGCGACGCGTAAGCGACATCCCGGATGGTGGAGAATGTTTCTTGGTACTCGAAGAAGCCCTCAACATCGGCCTGCGTTTTATTACGTATGCGTTCCGGTTTTTCCTGAGACGGGTTTTTCCATAGATGCTCCATCTTGCGGAGAAACTTCATTTCTTTTTTCAGCGGAGTTGTAAAGTCGGCATAAACGAAATCCAGTATCCCTTCGCCGTAATTCATGGAGATCCTGCTATCGCTGAAAATGTTGATCAGTGGCTCAACAGTGAGTTCGGGGTGTTCGCTGTAAAAGAAGCGTCTGTTGCTGTCGGCTTGTTCCCGGTTGATTTGATATTTTGCGCTCATTGCCTGAAACAACTCGGCATTTTTCTTTTCGGCTTCTGCACGATCCTGATTGAATTCCGCTTCATTTTCCGGAGAATTCTCACCGTCAAGCTTTTGCCCAAGTGCCGCCTCTGTTTCACGTTCGTACTGCTCCAGTTCTTCGTGCATAGAGTAGTATTCATATCCGGGACAAACGCGGATAAGAAAACTGCGTTCCTCCGGAACAAAGCTTACCGTGTTGGAGAAAAAGTCGAGTTTTACATTTTCCCGGTTTGAACGGGCATATCGATATTCGTCATATGCTGTGAATTGGTAATCCGAATAATCTTTCTTCATCGCAAAGCTCCGTTTCGCTTAGAAAATATAAAAGTGTGCCAAATTAGAGAATGCACATCACCACAAACAATATAGTACAAAATGCTTGTGCATTTGTCAATCATTCGATAGAATGGCTTTAGAGAATGAAGTGTATACAGCACGGATTTTCTAATACAAATCAGAAAGGAGATTCATATGGCAGGAAAATTTTTGATGACTGCTGCAGACGTCATGGAAGAGCTCGGGGTATCGAAAGCTTTTGCGTATAAGATCATGCAGAAGATGAACCGCGAACTGGAAGCAAAGGGCTATACCGTGATCAACGGGAGAGTCAGCCGGAAGTACTTTGAGGAACAGTTTTACGGGATGGCGGAAGCCAGAGAGAACGGAGGTTGATGAACATGCCAGCGTACAAGGACAAGAACGGGAAATGGTATGTTTCCGTGTATTACGATGGCTGGAACGGCCAACGTGACAGAAAAGTAAAGCGTGGATTTTCCACAAAGCGCGATGCGCTGGAATGGGAGCGCCAGTTCCTGAATCAGAGTGAAGGTAATCTTAACATGACCTTTGAGAGCTTCATCGAGTTATATGAAAAAGATATCAGGCCCAAGCTGAAGCTCAACACCTGGCTCAACAAGGAGCACCTGATCCGTACGAAGCTCCTTCCGTATTTCGGCAAACTGAAGGTCTGCAAAATCACAGCACAGCAGATCGTCAGATGGCAGAGCGAGATGCTCAATTATAAAAACGAGGACGGCGAGGCATATTCTCCGGTTTATCTCCGTACCATGAACAGTCAGCTCAGCGCGATTTTCAATCATGCAGCCCGGTATTACAATCTGAAGGATAATCCTTGCAAGAAAGCCGGATGCATGGGAAAAAAGAAAAACCGTGAGATGCTTTTCTGGACGAAAGAAGAGTATATGAAGTTTGCCGAGGTCATCATGGACAAGCCGCTGTCCTTCTATGCTTTTGAAATGCTCTACTGGTGTGGTATCCGCGAGGGTGAGCTACTGGCTCTCACTCCTGCTGATTTTGATTTCGAGAAAGGCACAGTGTCGATCACAAAATCTTATCAGCGGCTGAACGGCCAGGATGTGATCACTTCGCCCAAAACGGAAAAGAGCAATCGGGTGATTAAGATGCCGCAGTTCCTTGTGGAGGAAATGCAGGACTACCTGAATCAGCTTTACGGTATTGAGCCGGATGACCGAATGTTCAATGTTACGAAAAGCTATCTCTACCGCGAAATGAATCGTGGAGCGGAAGCCGCCGGAGTTAAGCGCATCCGCATTCACGACATTCGGCACAGTGCGGTGTCCCTGCTGATTGACATGGGCTTCTCCGCTACAGCAATTGCTGATCGTGTCGGTCATGAGAGCATCGACATCACTTACAATTATGCGCACCTGTTTCCGTCCAAGCAGGCGGAAATGGCAGAAAAGCTGGATATGGCAAGGAGATAAACATCATGTCATTGAAAAACAGAGACAACCACAACCGTTGGCGCAACAAGACTGTGGCGTTCCGTGTTTCGCCTGAGGAGGACGAGCAGTTGGAGACGTTCGTCAAGCTCTCCGGTCTGACGAAACAGGACTACATTACCCGTCGTCTGCTCTGCCGGGATGTTGTAGTGCAGGGAAACCCAAGAGTGTACAAAGCACTGCGCGACCAGATGACCGCTGTGCTTGCTGAATTACAGCGTATTGAAGCCGGTGCCGGTGTGAATGACGAGCTCTTGGACGTCATTGAGATGATCACCGTTATCATGGACGAGATGAAGGAGGAAAGTGCCTATGATGTATGAATCCCAGGAAAAGAAAACGACCGCCCTTCTTCCATCTGTTGGCGCAGATGGAGGGCAGTCGTCACGAAAGTTTACTGACCAAAGTATACCAGATGATAATCCGGAAATCAATCCCGATTCAGAAAGTCTGGAGGATATGCTCCGGAAAATGCGGCGTATGACCGATCCGCATTATCTGCATACCATCTCCATGACGGAGCTCTATCAGACCACCTATAAGAGCAGACCGCCGATCGTCGACGGTTTGCTCTATGCCGGAGCTTACATCCTGGCTGGTGCGCCGAAAATCGGCAAATCCTTTCTGGTGGCACAGATTGCCTATCATGTGAGCGTGGGTGAAAAGCTGTGGGAATACGACGTTCATCAAGGTACGGTTTTGTATCTCGCTCTGGAGGACGATTATCAGCGAATCCAAAGCCGCATGTTCATGATGTACGGCGTGGAGGATACCGACAAGCTCCACTTCGCAACGGCAGCCAACAAGCTCGGCAACGGGCTGGACGAGCAGTTGGAGGGTTTCCTTCATGAGCATCCAGATACAAAGCTTATCATCATCGATACAATGCAGAAAGTCCGCGAGGCCGGCGGCGAAGCCTACAGTTACGCCAGTGACTATGATGTCATTGGTAAGCTCAAGCTGTTTGCTGACAGGCACGGAATTTGCGTTTTGATCGTTCATCACACACGGAAGCAGCCAGCCGGTGACAGCTTTGAGATGATTTCCGGAACAACAGGTTTGCTCGGATGTGCAGACGGCGCTCTGTTGATGCAAAAGAAAAAACGCACCGCGCTGGAAGCGACCGTTGATGTGGTCGGTCGTGATCAGCAAGATCAGGTTCTGTATCTCAAAAAGGATCCAGATACACAGATTTGGAATCTTGAAAAAGTTGAAAACGAGCTCCACAAAGAACCGC